>CAZQDP010000036.1:0-22804 GCA_964592375.1 uncultured Eubacteriales bacterium
GCCATTTCTTTGAGCCTTTGTATAATGGGGAGCTTTTGGGTGCAAAGCTCTTCGCATTTACCGCAAGCGATGCATTTTTGTGCCTCTGTATGTGCGATGTCCCAGAAGCCTTTCATAAACATCACGCCTGCCCTTAGGTTATTGTTATATATAATGGTTCTGTTATATGAATCCATCATCTTTGGAATAGGCACCTCCACCGGGCAGCTGTCACAATAACCGCAGCTGGTACATAAGGTGTTGAGCTCTGCTTTTATCTTTGTCTTCATTTTTTCCATTTTCATGTCGTCCATTGGCTGTACATGCTCTGCCGCCTTGACGTTTTCAACCACCTCTTCTATATTTCCCATACCGGCAATGACGGCCGTTACCTGCTTTTGTGATATGATAAATTTAATAGCCGCCTGCGATAGTGTATCTTCCTCATTTTCCCTGATAAAGGAGAAATAATCAGGAAACTGAGGAATAAGACCGCCTCCTAAGGGATTCATCACAACCACTCCCATGCCGGCCTTATGGCACGCATTGATGCCTTCCTGCCGATAGGCAAAATTCATTGCATTATATCCCAAAGTGACTCCATCAAATACGCCATCTGCCGCCACCATTGCAATGTCCTCGCTCTTCATATGCGTGGACATGCAAATATGGTCTACAAGCCCTTCCTGCTTGGCTTTTAGAATACCTTCATATAGGCCGCCTTTTTGTAGAGCCTTTTGGTAATCTTCCATGCTGCGCAGACACCACACATGAAAGAAATCGATTTTTTCCTTGCCAAGACGCTTTAAGGAGCGGTCTATTATTTTGCGCACATCATCTGCGCTAGGCGCCATCCACAAACCGCATTTGGTGGAAACATAGTATTCCCCCTTCATCTGCGAAAACGCGAGTCCAAAGACTTCCTCACTCCTATCGTGACAATAGCCGGGCGCTGTATCAAAGTAATTTACGCCCATTTCATGCGCTTTTATTACAACCGCTGCGCATTCCTCCAATCGTCCTTCTTTGGTGGCGGCCGGTGCAAACCTCATCCCACCGAAGGAAACGGCTGAGATTTTTTTCCTGTGCGACCATACTCTTTGCATAGCATACGGCATTTCTCCTTTATAAAAAATAAAAAAAGTGGATGCCAAAGTAAAAGCATAAGTCAAAATGGCTTAATACGTACATAAATCAACCTTATTTAGATTGAAGTACTCTTTTACTCTGCACCCACTTTATTTTTTTATTGCAACGCGCAAAAACAAGCAATTCTACAAGCTGTGGACAACACCTGCACACCTTGTGCACAAGGTGGGATGATCTGCATCCTCGCCCACAGTCGTGCTATATATCCAGCATCTTTCACATTTTTCGCCTTCGGCCTGGCTCACCACATAGGCTGCGCCCTTATATTCAGTACCGCCATAGGCCCCCTCAGGTGCCTTGCCGCAAGAAAGTGTAACCGTAGATACAATCAAAACCGTGCTTAAAATGCTCTTCACGGATTCTAAAAACGCATAATCTTCGCCATCTGCAACGATTTCAACCGCTGCACCAAGGGAATGACCGATGGTTTTATCTGCCCTTGCACTCTCCAGTGCTTTTGAGGCATCTGCCCGAATGAGCAGTAGCTTATCATATTTGATGCCAAGGTGCTTATCTTCATATTCCTCGATATATTTTGGCATTTCATTAAAAATAACGCTTTCCAAAATATCTCCTGCGCGGTGTGGCATGATGCTCCATATTTCCTCTGCCGTATAGGAGATGATTGGGGAGAGCATTCGAACAAGACCATCCAAAATGATATACATGGCACTTTGGCCACTGCGACGCATCTTGCTATCTGCCTTTTCGGTATACAGCCTATCCTTGATGATATCCAAATAGAAACTGCTCATTTCAACCACGCAGAAATTGTGAATGGCGTGATAAAGCGTATGATATTCAAACCGTTCGTAAGCCGCATTTACCTTTTGCGTGAGCTGATTAAACTTTAGTAGTGCCCATTTATCCATCTCTTCCATTTCTTTGTATTGCACCATATGTTCATCCGGAGAAAAATCACTGATATTGCCAATGATATATCTACAAGTGTTTCTAATCTTGCGATAACCCTCTGAAAGCTGGCGGATTAAATCGTTTGATATTTTCACATCCACCTTGTAATCGGAGGAGGCTACCCACATTCTTAAAATATCCGCACCGAACTTTTCGATAATGTCCAGTGGATCAATGCCGTTACCTGCTGATTTGGACATTTTTTTACGCTCATCATCAATCACAAATCCATGTGTCAGCACTGCCTTATATGGTGCTATCCCTAAGTTTGCAACACTGATGAGCAGGGAGGATTGAAACCATCCCCTATATTGGTCATTGCCCTCTAAATACAGGTCTGCCGGATAGTGTAAATTCTCTCTAGCCTGCAGAACCGCACCAAAGGAGGAGCCACTGTCAAACCATACATCCATAATGTCTGTTTCTTTTGTAAATTCCGTGCAGGAGCAGCTACAGGCTGTGCCTTTTGGTAGCAGTTCACTTGCAGGACGGATAAACCAAGCATCTGAGCCTTCCTTTTTGAAAATATCGGCTACAGACTGGATACTCTCATCGGTAATAAGCTCTTTTCCGCAGCTGTTGCAGTAGAAAATAGGAATGGGTACACCCCAAGTTCTCTGGCGGGAAATACACCAATCCGCCCGATCCCTTACCATGCCGCTGATTCGTTCCTCACCCCAAGACGGAATCCATTGCACCTGCTCAATGGCTTTCAACGCTTCCTTTTTAAATCCATCGATGGAAGCGAACCACTGCTCGGTTGCTCTATAAATAATGGGCTCCTTGCATCTCCAACAATGCGGATACTGATGATCGAAATGAGAAATGGCAAGTAGTAAATTGTCCTTCTTTAATCTCTCCACAATCTTTTCATTGCTCTTCGCATAGAAAAGACCTTCAAATTCCCCTGCCTCATGGGTTAACATCCCTTTGTCATCCACAGGAACGATGATGGGAATATCTTTATAATTTTTGCAAGCGACATAGTCTTCCATTCCGTGACCTGGCGCGGTGTGTACGCATCCCGTACCAGCTTCTAAGGTAACATGGTCGCCTACAATTACAACCGAATCCCTGGAAAGAAAAGGATGGCTGCACAGGATATATTCAAGCTCGCTGCCCTTATGGGTCGCAAGCACACCGTCATTTTGTATGCCGGCAGTTTGAAAGACGTTATCCACCAGCTCGGATGCCATAATATATGCCTCCTCCCCTGACTTTACAAGACTGTACTCAAAATCAGGGTTGAGCGAAATCGCAGTATTTCCTGGCAAGGTCCAGGTTGTGGTGGTCCATATAACCACATAAACCTTTTCCTGAATATTTTGAAACAGCCCTTTATCGTCTTTTATAGGGAATTTCACAAAAATGGAAGCTGTATTGTCTTCTTGATACTCAATTTCCGCCTCTGCCAGTGCCGTTTCGCAGTCTGCGCACCAGTACACCGGCTTTAGCCCTTTGTATATAAATCCCTTTTTCGCCATGGTGCCAAAAAGCTCAATTTGCTTTGCTTCAAATTCAGGTGCAAGCGTAAGATATGGATTTTCCCATTCTCCAATGACGCCCAGTCTTTTAAATTGCCCTCTTTGATTGTCCACATATTGCAGGGCAAACTCCTTGCATACCTGACGGAACTTGACCGGCCCCGCCTCATGACGACTAATCCCTAACTTTTTGATTGCCTGCTTCTCAATGGGCAGACCATGAGTATCCCATCCGGGCACATAAGGAGATCTGTAGCCGGACATATTTTTATGCCGAACCACAATATCCTTGATGACCTTATTGAGTGTATGCCCCAAATGAATATCTCCATTGGCATAGGGTGGTCCGTCATGCAGAACATAGAGAGGCTTTTCTTTGTTATGCTCCATCAGTTTATGATATAATCCGCCTTTTTCCCATTTTTCCAAAATACCGGGTTCCTTTTCGGGCAGATTTGCCCTCATTGAAAAATCGGTCTGCGGCAGATTCAGTGTTTTGCCGTAATCCATTCCATAATTCTCCTATCCTCTTGCAATATTTCATGCCTTGCCGCTCTACATATTTTTGCAAAGCTTGGCATAGCGGGTAAATGCACGGCATTACCCCTTTTTATACATCCCTTCAAGCCGTTTAGCTCTCTGGCATATTTTTTTCTAAGAATTCTGTTTGCGTCCGCAGTGCAGTAAGCATTTGAATTTTATAGCTGTTCATTTTCGTGATGAGCTCGGCAAACTCTCGCTCCACCTGCGCCACCCGTTTTTGGGCATCCATAATCACCTCGGAGGCCTTGCTTTCGGCCTCGGCAATGATAACCTTCGCCTTTTCATTTGCCACTCTTTTCAGCTCATCGCTTGTGCTTTGCGCTACAATGAGGGTGTTTTGCATGACATCCTCCATCGATTTGTAACGTCCGACAGCGCCGGACAAAGAATTGACCTTATCCTTCAGTGCCACATACTCAATGTAGAGATTTTTATAGTCCGTAGAGATGGCACTAAAAAATTCATCAACATCTTCACGGTCATAACCACCCAATTTCTTTTTGAACTCTTTATGTTCAAGATCGACAGGAGTAAGCATTACAATTGCCCCCTTTTATTGATATACTTTTATATTCATTTTCAGTCTGCCCTTTTTGGACTGCCCTACCTCGCCATCAAAAATCATTTTCCCAAAGCCTCTAACCGAAATGACATCTCCGACCTTTAAGGGCTTTACTCCATTCTCACATGGCACAAAATTCACCATCACCTTGCCGTTTTGGATGATTTCAGCGGCAGAGGATCTGGATTGATTCAAAACACCTGCCAAAATGCCATCTAATCGATTGGATGCGACGGTGATACACAAGCATTTGAATTCTTTTTTTGCGCCTGGCACAAATCCATCCTCACATCGCGTCGCGGTAACACTGCAACATCCTACCTTTTCAATCTGTGAGACTAAAAATGCCGCCATTTCATTTGTGCAAAATAGTTCGGCACCACTTTTCGTAACCCAAACATCCCCAATGGTTTCCCGCTTGATACCAAGACCCATCAAGGCACCCAAATAGTCCCTGTGGGTGAGTGCCTCCGGCAGGGAGGCAGTAATTTGTACTGCACAAAAAGGCCAGCTCAGGGCCGTTTCCATATTCACCGGGGAAAAGGCGACCATTTTTCGCTCCGCATCCTCATATCCGCCCCATACACTACGCACAACACCTTCGCATTTTCCTTCTTTTGACATGATAAGTTGCTGCTCATAGGGGCTCAAAAATTTTGTAAAAAGACTTTTTTCATACACAATACATTGCTTTGAAAGCTCTGCACCGCGCTTTCGCATGATGGTATCGCTGTTCATGAAACGGTATAGGTAAGCTCTGTTAAAAAGCTGAGTAGCATAAATAAAACGATGGGCGATAAATCAATGGGCAGAGAAGCGAGCGGTGTCTTCGCAAGTACAGCTCGTATGGGTGCAAGGAAAGGTTCGGTGATGCCATACACAAAATTCATAATTGAATTTAAAAAATTTCCGCCCCCACCAAGCATGGGCATCCACGACAAAATCACCCTTACCAGTATAATGAAACTCATCACATTGATAAGTGACCTTGCCATATACATGATTTTAAATAAAGACATTTGGTATCCTTCCTCTTACATTACGAGTTCCACAAAAACCCTTTATTGGTCAGCTCGTCGCGGAAATCCCCTAATATAGTGACATTGTAAGGTGCAATTAAATAAATATTTGTGGCTACACGCTGGATACTACCACCCAGTGCATAAATGGCTCCGCTTAAAAAATCAAATATCTTATGCGCAGTTTCCTTATCGAGCAGCTCAAGATTAATCACAACCGGCTTTCTGTCCTTTAAATGGTCCGCAATTTCTTTGGACTCATCAAATCCTTCCGGTTGAATGACTACCACTTTAAACTGCGTAGTGGCATTGATATTGACAACCTTGCCTTTACGCCCCGACCCAAATGAAGTAAACTCCGTCTCGGGCTTGGGTGAGGTTTCATACTCTTCAAATTCTTCGTAACTGTCTGAGCTGATGCCCAGGGTATGAAATATTTTTTTCAACATACCTGCCATCTTCACATCCCCCTGCTAATATTTATTCTCATGCCTAACCACTAAACATAACTACCCGGTATTCTTCTGCCAAAGATAGCAGATCCAACCCGAATGATATTGGCACCTTCCTCAATGGCAACGCTATAATCCCCACTCATTCCCATGGATAGGTATACCATATTACTATTATTATATTTTTTTTGTCCATTGTCAACAAAAATTTTAAATAATTGTCGAAAATATTTTCTGGAAGCTTCAGAATCGGGGTTAAGAGGAGGTACTGTCATCAACCCCTGCACCTTTATTCCTTCCAATATTTCAATTTGTTCGAGCAGCTCTGTGAGTGCAACCGGTGCAATTCCAAACTTGCTTTGCTCACCGGAAACATTCACTTGAATAAGCACATTGGTCACGAGGTTTTGCATGAGCGACTGCCGTGAGATTTCCCTAGCTACGTGAATGGAGTCTACGGAATGAATAAGCTTCGTCTTTCCCACAACATATTTCACCTTATTGGTTTGCAGGTGACCGATTAAATGCACATTCACCGCTTCTTTTGCAAATACATCGTATTTATCCAATAGCTCCTGCACACGGTTTTCTCCGATATCCGTAAGACCACCGGTGATGATGGCTTCTGCAATGTCCGCAGTACCTACCGTTTTGGTCACTCCAACTAGCGTAATACTGCCCACATCCACTCCTGCACACTCACAAGCCCTGGCAACTCTTTCTTTTATGTACGCGATGTTTTCCTTGATACTCATATGCTTATATCCTTTTTATGTTTTGTTTTTTTTAGGAGAAACGATGACCTCATCATATAAAAGAAGGCCGTTTTCACACTTATTATCCTCCTTGGCAATCACAGTATCCTCCGAGCGAAAAATCACCTGCACATTGCGCACAGATTCACCACCGGGTCTTACTATATAAACAACATCCTTGCCATCCACTTTGCACAGCGCGGTTGCCGGCAACTTAAAGCCCTTGTACGTTTTGCGTATCACATCCACATTAACAATGCGGTTGCTAAATATATTGTTAACATAATGAGAGCCGGCAATGCCAATAAGTACTTTATTATCCTCCTGCTCCGATATGCTAAGCACGGTTCCCTGCACCGTCGCAACTCCTTCGCCGGTCATTCTCAGAGACACCGCAGTTCCATCTTTCATTCCGGCGGCGTTTTCGGCGGAAGTGACAATTGCCGCCACCCATTGGCTGGAGTCCACCGTCTTGCAAACGGCATAGGGAGAGGCATCCTGCATTCTTTTCCCTTTATTTGCAAGAACGCTTTCAATATCGGCAATGCGAAGGTTTTGCATGTCACGGATATGCAGCACCTCTTCATATCCGTCCGTACTGTCGAAATATGTTCCGCTATGAGATGCGGTAATCAGACTACTGCGACTGCCCAGGCGCTTTTCCGCTTCTGACTTTTGCGCCTTTAGCTTTTCTAAGTCCGCTTGGCCGTTGCCGGTCGCATTCTTTTTATCCAGCATCATATTAATATCCATTTTCATTCTGCTCACTTGCTGCCCCTTGCCTTGCGATCCATAGAGAGAAACATCAGCGGCAATGGCGGCAATTCGCCTGCTCACCGCCACGGCATCCTTGGCAAAGATATCCGCGCTGCCAAGAGACGCCTCCATCTCTTCAATCCGCCTTGCAAGTCGTTGCACCTCCTGCTGTGCCTGCCGGTCAATATCTCCCGCAAACAGATAGGCTACCGTTTGTGTGCGCCCCACCCGCTGCCCGTTTGCAACCACACTTTGCAGTTTGCCCTTTGCATCGGTTTTGAGAGGATATTCATCTCTGATAATCACCGCATCCCCATTAAACGCCTCCTCATATGTGCCTATGAGGGCAACGGTTGTTTTGGATGTGCTCGAAATGGCACCATACACCCACCATATTCCCATAAAAAGAGTAAATGTGATGATCAGCGGCATTAATCTTTTCATATCTGGCTATTCATTCCTTTCGGCAAAATCCGTATTATTGATCAAATTAACCGGCTTAAAAGGCACCACGGTGGATATCGCGTGCTTGTACACCAATTGCTGGCGTCCTTCGCTTTCTAATACGACGGTAAAGCTGTCAAACCCTCGAACCAGCCCCTTGAGCTGAAATCCGCTGATTAGAAATATGGTAACATTGATTTTTTCTTTACGTGCCACATTCAGGAAAATGTCCTGTAGGTTGACCACTTGTTTGTTCATAATACCGCAACACCTCATCTACTATATTTGAGGCGGAAAAGTCAAACCATTTGATGCTTGCATCACGGCGTAGCCACGATAGCTGGCGCTTTGCATATCTGCGGCTCATGGTTTTTACAATATCGATAGCTTCTGTGATACTGCAAAGCCCATCGAATACATCCAATATTTCTTTGTACCCTATCGCCTGCATTGATGTATGCTGTCTGCCGCATCCGATGGCAATTAAGCTTTCCACTTCCTCCATAAGTCCTAGGCGGATCATTTGGTCTACTCGGCTGTTTATTCTGGAATAAAGCAGCGCTCTCTCTCCTGTTAGGCCTATGTATACAGTTTGAAAAGGACTGTCAAAATTTTTACTGTCTGCGATATGTTTTGTTTGGGGTATTCCCGTAAGCTCAAATACTTCAATGGCTCGAATAATTCTTTTGATATCATTCGGGTGCAGTCTTTCCGCTGCTGCGGGATCAACCTGCGAAAGCTTTTCATGCAGATATGCATTGCCTTTTTGCGCGGCCAATTTGGTATAATGCTGCCGAAGCTTAGCATCTCCTTCGCTACCCTCACTAAGCTTTATGTTGTCAATTAGTGTATTGATATACAGCCCCGTTCCTCCTGCCAAAATGGGTAAATGCCCTCTTTGGTGGATCTGAAGAGCCGCTTGTGCTGCCGCCTCCACGTAAGCGGAAACATTATATTCTGCCGTGGGCGGCACCACATCAATCATATGATGGGCTATGCCGGCCCGCTCCTCCATGCTCGGCTTTGCCGTTCCAATATCCATGTGCTCATATACCTGCATAGAATCCGCGGATATAATCTCGCCACCCAATCGCCCTGCTATTTGCACTGCCAGAGCGGTTTTGCCGGAAGCAGTGGGCCCTCCTATCACAAGCATGGGAATTTTCCTCATCTGTTCTCTCCTATTTATGTTCTTTTAAAAAGCTTTTCAATGAAGCTTTTTTCCAGTGCAACGCTAACCGGTCTCCCATGGGGGCATACCATTTTCCACTCGCCGCTTAAAATCTTTTTTGCAAGATTTTGCATTTGTACCGGGCCCAAAGGTTTATTGCCCTTCACCGCTCCCCGACACGCTACGGTATGCAATGCGGCCTCCACCTTGACAGACCAATTCTTTTGGGTGTTTTTCATGACATTGTTTATTATTTCCTGAATAATGTCTTTTATTCGCTGGGGTTCTATTGCAATTGGTACACTTCGCACCGCAATGTCATTATTTCCAAATGCATCAATTTCAAAGCCGAGCTGATCAAAAAATTCCTTATTCTCCCTTGCAAAAGCAAATTCCACGGGGGATAATGCGATCACCGAAGGAACCAACAGCGGCTGTGGATAAATTTCCTTATTTTCATGCATTTGCATCAGCTGCTCAAATAGGATGCGTTCGTGGGCGGCATGCTGATCGATTAAAATCATATGATTATCTTGTTCCACAATGATATAGGTACCGAATACTTGGCCCGATACCACAAAGTCCCCGATTTCCTCCACCGGAAGGGTAGTGCGTATCACCTGCTGATCCTCCAGCGTATTCCTTAGTGGTTTTTGCACTGGTTGCATTGGCAGAGGCCTGCTCTCCATGGGTTTTTGTACCTCTTCTCCGCTAATGGGATGGCTCGTGAGGGGTGGCAACTGGGTCTCTTCTTTTAATAAGTTTTTATTCTCGTAGATGCCCTGCCTTTGCGGTGGTGCCTGCGATAAAATCACAGGCGGCGTATAAATTCTTTCGGCCGTGTCACTCCGAAGGGTTGGGATGGAAGCTGCCTTGATGGCATTTTTACACGCCCAATATACTGCCTTGTACACCTCCTGCTCAAAGGCGAACTTTACCTCTAATTTGGCCGGATGCACATTGACATCTACCGTTGTCGGATCAACCGATAGTTTAATGATGGCCACAGGATAATGACCGGTGGTCATCTCTCCCTTGTATGCTTCCTCAATGGCCGCCGTCATGGTTCTATTGACCACATACCGTCCGTTCACAAAGCAAGTCTGCATGCTTCTGTTCTTACGAGCAAGCGATGGAATTCCCACAAGGCCGCTTACCGATATGTTTCCCTCCTTGTAATCAATGCCCAAAAGAGCGGAGGCCACTTCTCTGCCATATATGCTATAGGCTGTGTTTTTTAGTTCAAAATCACCCGCGGTAAACAGCTTTTCCTTTTGATCCGAAATGAGACGAAAGGAAACCTCTGCATGTGCAAAAGATAGCCGACGTAGCATTTCCTCGATATATCCCGCTTCCGTATAATCCTTTTTTAAAAACTTCATTCTGGCAGGTGTATTGTAAAAAAGATCACGCACAAAAATGGCAGTGCCCTCGGGGCATCCCCATTCACCGCTCCAGACTACATTTCCGGCCTCCAGTGCCACCTTATAGCCTACCTGCATGCCGGGCATTTTGGTTAAAAGCTCTACCTTCGACACGGCGGCAATACTGGCAAGCGCCTCGCCTCGAAAACCCAATGTCATAATATGGTCAAGGTCGGATGGATCGGAGATTTTGCTGGTGGCATGGCGCAGAAATGCTGTTGGTGCATCATCGGGATGAATGCCGGAGCCATTATCCATCACCTTGATGAAGCTTACCCCACCGGCTTTTATTTCTACTGTAATGGAGGTTGCCCCCGCATCAATTGCATTTTCAACAAGCTCTTTGACCACTGATGCAGGTCGCTCTACTACTTCTCCCGCCGCAATCATATTGGCCAGCCCGATATCCAGTACTTTAATGAGCACGAGTGCACCTCCTTTTCATGATTTGAGACTTTTACTGCGCTACGCCTACCATAAATGCATGAAGGCGCACGGCAATGACCACTGCCATTTCTCTGGTTGTGGTATCATTTGGGCCAAACTCATTGTTTGTCCCCTTCATCAGTCCGTTCTTCGCCATAAATGCTACTTCGATTTTTGCCCAGTCGGAAATTTTCTCTTTATCAAGGAAGGTGATTTTTTCTTCGGAGCCATCCACCTTTTCGGGCGCAATTGCTTTTGCAAGCCTAGTCAGCATAACGGCAATTTGCTCCCTGGAAATAAGACTTGACGGCTCAAAGGTCGTATCGGTAATGCCTTTCACAATGCCAATCTGTGAGGCTTTTAGTATTCGAATATCCTTTGTATCGGTAAATGGATTTTTTTCGGGCAATGGTGCCACTTTCTTTGTTGCCTTTTCATACATGGCAACGGAGATGGCCGCAAATTCGCCTCTGGTAATGGGTTTGCTCACATCACCCCTTACCTCCTCCGTCAATAGTCCTAAAGTAGCCGCCTTGTCAAGCTCCGGGATGGCCCAACTGCTGGCGCCTTTGTATGCAGGTGCAGTCGCATCTGCGGATTGCACCATATAAACAATAATATTAAGACCAGTTCCGGTGAGTGTTATGCTGTGCGTAGCAGTTTTATAACCATCCTTCGCAATAAAAAAGGTGTACTTTCCTGCCTCCGCTTCCACTATGGCTGTGCCGGCGCTCGATGTTGTTCCCTCTGCTACAAGGCTCTGGTCGGAGGATTTTACAGATATCTGCGCAGAGGCAATGCCTTTGTCATTTTCATCTTTTAGAGTAAAGTTTATTTTATATTTTGGCTGAGCAATCTGGTCTATGACAGCGCTGAGATTTACCGCGTTTTCCTTCACCGTAAAGCTTCCCTTTGCCGTGCTAAAATACTGCTTGGTCACCGCATATTGATACTCGCCGTCCTCTAAATTTTCTGTGGCAGTGCCTGCGGAGGAGGTATTGATGGTTGCCACTTCATTGCCTTCCCCCTTAAACACTTTGATTTCAGCTCCGGATTGTACCTTTTCACTGCTGTCCTTTACCGTAAAGGAGACCTTGTATTTTGGTGCTAGAAGGGATGTAATGGTAATCTCACGGCTGATGGCCGCTTTTGCCATGGTGATGCTACCGCTGCCGGCATCATAATCCTGCTTCTGCACGGCATATGTATATACTCCGCTCTGAAGATAAACGGTTACACTGCCACCGGCTACGGTGGTATAAACCTGCGTGCTGTCGGATGGTTTAATCGTAATTTCCGCTCCTACAACCGGTGCACCTCTTTGGTCACTCACCTTAAAAGTGACCGGATAATGGGTGGTTTTCAGCACTGCATTCGCACTGTTTTCCAAAGGCACCGCCATGACACCCGTTTCCGAAGAATAATAACTTTTTCCGATCTCGTATTGATAACGGTTATTGTCCATTCTGGTAATCACACTGCCACCGCCCCCGGTGGTAATGATTTTGATTATCCCCTTGCCCTCTATATCTTTGATGGTAATGCTTGCCCCGGCAATGCCCTTCCCATTCTCATCCTTTACGCCAAAGGTATAAGCAAAGCCCTGCGCTTTTTGCACAACCGCAATCTCTGCGCTCGATGCAACGGAAAAATCCCCAGCGGCATTTTCATACCCATTGCAAGAAATCTTGTACTTGTAGTCGCCGGCTACTAAGCGAAGACGCGCCTGTCCGGCAGAATTGGTGTAAATCGCCTCTTTCTCCTCTTGACCTGCAGAAATGATCACTTTTGCATATTCCACGATTTTTCCTTCGTTATCTTTCACGGTAAGCACAACGGGATAATCGGTATCCACCCCTAAAATGACCATGCCGGGCATACACGCTACCATCATGATCCCTACCATGCAAGCTGCAAGTATTTTGTTCATATTGCCCTCACTCTCCTTTTTCTTGTATCCTTTTCTTTAAATGAAATAAAATATTCATGGCCTCGATGGGAGATAGCGTATTGAGGTCCATCCCGTCAATTTGACGGGCAATTTCGCAGTAAATTTCAGTTTGTTCATCTGGCTCATCACGGTGAGTAGCCTTGATCTGAACCTGCTTACGTTGCTGCCCTTCGCCCTCTTCTAATACTGCTAAAATTTCCTTCGCCCGCTTGGTGATATATTGTGGCACCCCAGCAAGCTTCGCCACTTCAATGCCGTAGCTGTCGTCTGCACCACCCTTGATAATCTTGCGCAGAAACACAATATCCTCTCCACGCTCTTTCACGGCAATGCAGTAATTCTTTACACCATCTACCTTATCCTCCAGCTGGGTTAGCTCATGGTAATGGGTTGCAAACAAGGTTCGTGCGCCAAGCCTTTCAATGTCCGCCACATATTCCAGCACCGCCCAAGCAATGGACAGTCCGTCATAAGTACTGGTGCCTCTGCCGATTTCATCAAAAATAATAAGACTTCGTGCAGTGGCATTTTTGAGAATATATGCAACCTCGCTCATTTCCACCATAAAGGTACTCTGCCCGGCTGCCAAATCGTCCGATGCACCCACTCTGGCAAAAAGCTTGTCCACCACTCCGATATGTGCAAAAGCACAAGGCACAAAGCTTCCCATCTGTGCCATCAGCGAAATGAGGGCAATTTGGCGCATATAGGTTGATTTTCCTGCCATGTTTGGGCCTGTGATAATTGCTAAGCGATCCTCTTTGCAATTTAAATGCGTATCATTGGGAACAAACATATCATCAATCATTCTTTCCACCACCGGATGGCGGCCGTCCCGAATAATCATTTGATCCGTCTTGTCCACAATCGGCCGATGATAGTGATACTTCGTTGCCGTATATGCTAAGGACAATAAGGTGTCTATCGTCGCTACAGTGCTCGCTGTTTCCTGCATGCGCCGATGTACCTCTTCCACCTTGTCTCGAATTTCGCAGAAAAGCCGATACTCCTCCGCTACAATCTTTTCCTCGGCACCAAGCACAAGGCTTTCAATTTCCTTCAGCTTTGGTGTAATATATCGTTCGCCGCCGGTCAGCGTTTGTTTTCGTATGTAATCCTCGGGCACCTTTGATACGTAGGAATTGGAGACCTCGATATAATAACCAAAAACCTTATTAAATCCTACTTTCAGTGATTTAATGCCCGTTTTTTCCTTTTCGCTTTTTTCAATGTCTGCCAGCCAGCCCTTCCCCTCTGTTACCGCTCTTCGCAGGCGATCCACCTCTTCGTGATACCCTAACTTGATCAGTCCGCCATCCCGAAGGGATAAGGGCGGCTCGTCATGAACGCCCATCTCAATTAAACTGCAAATATCTTTTAAAAGATCGAAATTTTGTGTCAATTGCACATTCATGGGGGCTCTCACCGAGGATAAGCAACGCAAAAGAGATGGCAGCTGCTGCAAGGATAGCTTCATGGCAATGAGGTCTCTGGCATTGGCACTTTTGCACACCACCCTGCCTATGAGCCTTTCCAAATCTCTCATATCCTTTAGAATTTCCCTGGCATCTTCACGCATTTGCATGGACTGCACAAATTCCTCCACCGCTTCTAGCCTGAGGTTGATTGCATCGCAGTCCAAAAGTGGTTTCTCCAGCCATCTGCGTAGCATACGCGCGCCCATGGCAGTTGTGGTATTGTCAAGCACCCAAAGCAGGCTTCCCTTTTTCGCTCTTTGCCGCATGGTTTGGGTCAGCTCCAGACTTCTTCTGGCTCCCGGGTCAATGTCCATATACTCATTGACCGTATAATACTTTATTTCATGAATATGGCTATTTTTCTCAACGCCTGTTTTTTGAGTATCGGCAATATATAAAAGCACCATTGCCACAGAAATTGCCGCAAGGCTATTTGGCGGCACGCCAAAATCCTTTGCCTCTTTTCCTTTAAAATGTTCCTTGATAATCTTTCCCGCCTGATCTAAAGAGATTTCCTGCTCCGCCGCAGCATTTACAAAGCAACCTTCTGCATGATTTAAAATCTTTGAAAGCTCCTTCTTCTGCATGGTGGCTTTACAGGTCACAATCTCCGTAGGATTAAACCTTGAAAGTTCACTGCAAAGGCGAGATGGCAAATCCTCTGTGATGCAAGTAGCATACAGCTCACCCGTGGAAAAATCGGTAAACGCAAGACCCATTTCTTGCCCGTTTGTGCAAATGCAAGCCAAATAATTGTTGCAACCACCTTCAAGTACCTTCTCGTCCGTTAGCGTTCCGGGGGTTACCACACGCACAACCTCACGCCGTACCAGCCCTTTGGCCGCTGATGGATCCTCGGTCTGTTCACAAATGGCCACCTTATAACCCTTGGCAATTAGCCTCGCAATATATCCATCTGCCGCATGATAAGGCACGCCGCACATGGGGGCTCTTTCCTCACAGCCGCAGTCTCTACCGGTCAGTGTAAGCTCTAGCTCCCGAGATGCCGTTTTGGCATCTTCAAAAAACATCTCGTAAAAATCTCCCAGCCGATAAAACAATATGCAATCCGAATATTGACGCTTTACTTCAAAAAATTGCTTCATCATAGGCGTTAAATTACCAGTCTGCATGTTACCTCCAAATTGTGCTATGCAAAGTACCCCAATCTCCTCACAACACACTCTAATCTCTATTCTCTAATTTCTAATCTCTCAATGGCATCCCCCGCCGCAACTGCCGCAACTGCCACCACAGCCCTCCGGCTCTTCTCCGGTCACATAGTAACGAATAATGCCGTCTATCTCTCCTAGCAAAGCTTCCATGTCTTTTTTGGCTTCCAAGTATTCCTTCATCACAACATTTTCGCTCAGCTTTGTAAATTCACTCGACAGGCTCTCCCGAAGCCTTAACATATCCAGCGGAGTGATGTCTTCCTTTTGCGCCATGGCTGAGAGCTCTCCTCGCCGTAGGTTATACTCCTCCGTTAGCCTCATGGCCTCCTCATCTGCTTCATACACGGCACTGGCCGCTTGCAGACGTGCGTACTGTGGGCTTAACAAAATTGCCTCACCCAGTTCATTCGCTTTTTTTATTACATTACTTTCATTCATCTGTTTTCTTTCCTTTCATGGTAGCTAGCAGCAAAATATAAGAAACATTATTTTGTGCCAACTTCACTTTTTTATGCTTTTATCTCCCCTGTAATATACCATTTCTCCGCCCCTGTAATTTGCACATTCACAAGTTGCCCCACAAGGCTTTTCTCTGCCCGAAAATGCACCAGCTTATTTGTACTCGTTCGTCCGCTGAGCATGCTTTCATCCGATTTACTCTCGCCCTCTACCAGTACCTCTACCACTTTCCCAATATAGCCATCACTGCTCTTTTGGCATATTTCCTCTTGCACGGCAAGGAGCTCATCAAAATGTTGTTGGTGTTCCTCTGCACGAAGGTCATCCTCCATGTCCGCCGCGGGCGTTCCTTTTCGCCTCGAATAGATAAAGGAATAAATATTATCGAACCGAACAGATTTGATCACATCCATGGTATGGGCAAAATCCTCGTCTGTCTCCCCCGGAAAGCCTACAATCACATCCGTGCTAAGGGCAATGCCGGGAATGCGCCGTTTCAGCTTGTCAATCAGCGCAAGATATTGTTCCTTGGTGTACTGCCTGTTCATCAGCGAAAGGATGCGACTGCTTCCGGACTGAAACGGAAGATGCAGGAATTTGCATACATGCTCGCAATCTGCCATGGTCTCTATCAGCCTATCGCTTAAATCCTTTGGGTGGGAGGTCATAAATCGAATGCGGGAAATGCCCTCAATTTCATTTATGGTCCGTATCAGTGATGCAAAATCGGGTGCTCCTTCTCCCAAATCCTTGCCATATGAGTTCACATTTTGCCCTAGTAGTGTCACCTCTTTGTAGCCTTTTTTCGCCAAAAGAGAAACCTCCTCTATGACATCCTGCATCCGGCGGCTACGCTCCCTACCTCTGGTATAGGGCACAATGCAGTAGGAACAGAAGTTGTTACAGCCCTGCATCACGGTAACCCAAGCACTTGCACCACTGCCTCGAAGCGCCGGCAAGCCTTCTGCAAAGCCATCTGTATCCTCACCAATTTCATAAGATTTTTTGCCCGACTTTAGCCGATACATCAGCATGGAGGGCATTTTATATATTTTATGTGTACCAAACACAATATCTACATACGGGTAGGACCTTTTAATTTTGTCTACCACATGGGGTTGTTGCATCATACAGCCGCAAACAGCAATCACAAGCGCTTTGTTTTGCGTTTTCAGTCTTTTGAAGGAGCCGATATTGCCGTAAATTCGAAACTCGGCACCCTCTCGAACGGCGCAGGTATTGATAATAATAAAATCCGCCGCCTGTGCATCTTCAGTAAAACCATATCCCATTTCAAGGAGCATTCCCCTGATTATTTCCATGTCTGCTTCATTTTGCTGACAACCATATACCTGCGCAAATGCCAGCGGTTTTTTCCCGGATGCGGCAAACATATGCCTCACCTGCGCCATAATCTGCTGCTGTTCCAAAAGCTTCCATTGTGGCACAATGATGTCCTTTTCGTTTCCCAAAACCATTCCTCCTTGGTTATTCAAACAACCTCAAATCGGTATGAGGCAGAAAAAGTGCCGCGGTATACCGGTTCATATAATCCGGCTCTCCGCTAAGGTCAATATACGTTATTCTTGCGGCAACCTCTGCTTGCTTTTCTCTATGTTTTTTTGATATCAATGTCATATATGCACCCAGTATGGATGAATTTCCGATAAAATGAAATTTTTCTTCATCAAGGTTTGGGATAAGCCCAATGGTTTTTGCATATTCGATATTCAAAAAGCGTCCGAAGCCGCCTGCGATATATATTTTTGAAAGGCTTCCAAAATCCATTTCGATTTTCTCAATCAATGTGTGGCAGGCTGAAAAAATAGCCGCTTTGGCCCTGATGAAATTATCAATATCGGCCTCGGTAATGACTATTTCTTTTCCATCTTGCCCTTCTTTGGTGATGATATATTTCGCATTTTTATTCTGCTCGATAATGTATTCGCATGGCTTGGTTCGGTTTAGCTTGCCGGCCGCATCAATCCAGCCGGTTAAAAACAGCTGGGAAATAAGTGCAATGATGCCGGAACCGCAAATGCCAATAGGCTCAGCTTGTCCGATGGTAGAAAAAACGGATTTTCCGGTTTTTTCATCCACCGTGATATCTTCAATGGCACCCACGGATGCCCTCATACCATGCTCAATGCCGCCGCCCTCGAAAGCAGGGCCGGCGGAGCAGGCACAGCCAAGGAGAAAATCCCCATTGCCAAGAACCAGCTCTCCATTTGTTCCAATATCAATAAAGAGGCTCACCTCTTCTTTATCAGTACATAGGTCGGTACATAAAAGTCCCGAGGTAATATCGCCTCCCACGTAGCTTCCAACGGCCGGCGCCATATAGACAACGGTACCCGGATGGATATCAAGCCCTATCTCGCCTGCGGAAAAAAACGGCACAGCATAGAGCGCCGGCGTGTATGGCTCTAATCGAATGTACTGCGGCACGATGCCAAGCAGTAGATGCACCATGGTTGTGTTGCCTGCAATGGACGCATTATGAATTTGCGTGGTGCTAACCCCCAGCTTTTCGCAGAGCTCGCAGGTGATCTGATTGATGGTGGTTAATACTTTCTTGCGTAGCTCTTCAAGCCTATTTGGCGTTTTGGCATAATTAATTCTGCTGATTACATCAAGGCCACATTCAATTTGGGCGTTATAATCGGTTTTAGAAGCCAGCACCCTGCCGGTAGCCATCACCACCAGTTGCACAGCTACGGTGGTCGTCCCAATGTCCACGGCGAGACCCAAGCTTTCAGCCATGCCCCCTAAGTCCACCACGGATATGACCTTGTTTTGTTCAAAATAAGTCAGCAGAATATTATCTTCCTCCTGCCGCAAGGTATCCGGCATATCTCTTAGCACCTGCAGAGGAATTTGTATATCCCTTCCCTCTACCGCCTCCAATATTGCATTTTTTAGTCTGTCATAATCAGAAAGACCTTCGCACTGCTCGGGAGGCAACAAGGAAATTCGTGTTTGCTTAACAAGCGGCTCAATCTCACCCACAGGTGGCAGTAAACGCTCATCTATCAGCCGAAAATCCTCGGAGAATGACGAAAATTTTCCCTGCTCCATTTCAAGATGGGAAATGATCTGAACACAAATCGGTTCATCCATCACCAAAGTCTTGCAAATAAGCACAAAGCCTTCTTGCAGCATTTCCTCCGAGATCTGGCCACTGCTTTTAAAATCCACCCTTCCGGATAAGATTTTCACCAAGCATTTGCCGCATATGCCATGGCCACCACAAGGTGCACTCACGGATACCTCGGCAGTCTTGGCAGCATCGAAAAGCAAAGAGCCGGTGGGTACTTCTATTCTTTTTCCACTTGGCATAAATGTAATTTCAGGCATGTCATCATCCTTACAATGTAAAATGGGGTTGCAACATCATTCCCAAAGCAAAGAGCATGCCATGCATATCGTAAACCCTTTATAAAAGATGCTTACAGGTTATGCAGGCAAGACCCATGCCTTGAAAAAATGCTACAGCCCCATTATACAACAATATTTCACTTATTTCAATACAGATTTCACATAACTTTCAATATCTGCTGATTCCTGCGGGCCCACAGACACTTTCCAGCCGGGCAGACTTTCCTCAATTTCGCCGCTGATTTGGGATACATACCCCGGTATGGTAATCATGCGAGTTGCCACCAGCTCCTCCAGTCCGAAGTCCTTTACCGCTTTGCCTATCTTGGCGCCGGAAAATTTGCCGGCAGCCCAAGCAGTCAGTACGCTCATGCCCTCACATTCGGGAATGACAAGCCAAGCACTGATACCACTGTTTTCAATTTCGCCAGATACAATAAAATAGGTAAGCGAAAAATTCGTGGTAACAAAGACCGGTGAATTTTTATCCGGCTCGCCGATTGGGTAAACCTTCGGTTCCACCTGGATTGGCTTTTGCGGATCCGTATAGATATTGAGTCTCAGTGTTAAAAGCACCACAAGCTGAGACGGTTCAAAGGTGGGCAATACGCAAATGCCGCCGTATTTGGTAATTTCATTGATGGCCTCCACCGTATCGCTCATTTCACTGCCGGTATCAACAAATTTTAAGCTCGGATAACCCAGTGGTTTATAATTATTCTTGATGGCTGCGCGGCGTCCAATGGAATTGGTTTGGAATGCCTCTGCCAACGAGCTTGTTTGATAATGCAGTACCAAATTGTTAAACCCATCTGCTTTTAACTTTTGGGTGAGCTCACAGATCCCGTCTACATCCTTTTCGGTCACTGCCAAAATATGTCCATTTTCTTCTGCAATGGCGCGCAAGGCATCTACATTTTCTTTGTCTGCCGAAGCGATGATGCTATTTGACCCCTTTAAAATCTCAGCAGCAGCCTTGATGGCGCCGATATCCTTTGAGCGAATAATCAAAGGCAGTTTGGTAATCTCCCACGCTTTTTTTACCAAAGATAAAAACGACTCGCTATCCCCCCGTTGGGTTACACATACGCCATTGATTGTTAAAATCTCGCCCACTCTCTCGAGCTTATAATCTCTGATTTTTTCTAAGGTGGCCACGATGTCCTTGGCCGTATCGTCAATATTAATTGCGATGAGTGTTGGGCTTACAAAGGTTTTCTCATGCCGATAAAGTACCGTTTCTTCTCCCATTTTTGCGCTAATTTCCGATCCTACCACCAAGCCCTTGACCGGTGGCTCACTATCTGCGCCCAGTAATTGTTTTGCCTCCTCGGATGCATATGGGCATTCGGAAAGGTCAGCCTTCTTCGATGCCAATTTCATTGCAAAAGCAAGACAGGTGCTCGACCCACATTCCTTGCAATTGGTTCTTGGAAGTATTTTTTGAATTTGTAGTCCACTAAGTGCCATTTTCCTTCCTCCCCGAATTTATGAATTTGCTTTTTTATCAAGCAGTTTTGTAATGGTCTGTTTGGTTTCCATAGCAGCTTGCGGATGATACATAATGAGAATATCCGCTCCTGCATACAATAAGCTTACGGCAGTCGCCATCTCCCAGTTGGCCGCACGCTTTGACAGATCGCCCCATGTTGGGAAGCTTTGCTCATCTGCCTTAAATTCTTTCATTTTAATACATTCCATGCCAGTAGACACAATCATAGGTGCACACAGCATTTTATCCCCGCCAAGGGCAGTCTGCCGAATGCGTTCCATGACCGAATAGGTATATTCAATCCCATATCCAATCGCACCGGTCATGGGGTCCATCACAATCTTTTCCACCGGAACATCCATATTGGACAGCAAGATATTAAGCTGTTTTCCGATATTCACATCGATGGGTGATTGTGCAACAATGGTATGGCCATAGGCAATGGCGGCACCGGCGATGGTTCTATAATTGTCTTGCTCTGTCCAGTTGAGCAATAAATTCTCCCCTGTACAGCCCTGTGCAATGGCTTTCATTACCTCGTTGTTTTTCTCAAAATGATTGTGACCCGTAATAATGAGCGGTACGTCCACGGCATTTAAGATGGATTTGACCAAGTCCACAGCTTCCTGGGCCGATTTATTTCCACGCTCAGGATGGGTACCATCCAGTCGCACGCTAATTAAATCCGCTCCGTATTTTTCAACGCATACCTTGGCCATCTGTGCCGGATTTGTGAGCAGATCTGCATATACTTCTTTTAGCAGTGCCGGATATTTTTCGCTGACGGTGTCATATACTTCCATGGCAATCAGCGGTCTGTTTGGCATTTCGCCTTCCCATAAATGGAATGGCATGCACGATGCACCACCGATTTTGTATGTTTTCCCTCTTGTGCCGCCCTCGGCCTTGGTGTTTCCTAATTGCACCGTCCAGGTTGGGCATTCGCAGGAATCCTTTGGAATGTCAAACATCTGAATTTGGCTGATACGCTCTGCGGCAGATGGCGCCAAGGAAGCATGCGCTGCTACATTGACGGCGCTTTTTTGCTCACCCTCTTGTGTTGGCACCCCAAAGGACTTTCCTAAGAATTTTTGAGCAAGCACCTCAATAATGCCCGACACCACTTCATTGGTCACGGAACGTGTTATCTCTTCGGTCAGCTGTTTCTTCATCTCTTCCACATCTGCCGGAGCCATGCCCGCGCTTTGTACCGGTTCCGCAAGGATAACCTCTGCCTTTTCCTTTGCCTTCTCCTCTTTGGCTTTGGGAGCCTCCTCCACGGAGGATTCGAGGTAATTTCTCATATCATCCAGCAAAAGCGCCGGATGGTTCATTTTTTCCATATATGCACGAACATCCTCTGCATCGGTTGCCGTGGTTTCATCCGCCACAAGCTCATACCAATTAGGCATATTCTGTTCGCCAAAACGACGATCTAAGTCATTTTTTAGTTGATCCTTCAGCTCTTTTGGCATCCATACCAGTCTTTGGAAACCACCCTCTGCGGCAAGGAATTTTTTCGATGTGAGGAACACCTTTCCACAACCGATAAAGCCGGGGGTCTGCTGGCCGCCGCCAACGCTGCCGGCCAACGTAGAGAAGGTCATGCCCACAGGGGTTTCGCCAAGGAATTCACGGCTAACCACCATAACGCCGTTGCATTCGGGTACATAGCCCACAATGGCTTCAAAACAACCGCAGCTCGTCATGGGTCTGTCCATGATGGAGTAAGCACTAAATTCCGTGATGCTCTTATGGCTGTTCGTATGTACATATTCATTAATGCCCTGCC
>CAZQDP010000037.1:0-22673 GCA_964592375.1 uncultured Eubacteriales bacterium
GGTAACATTACAGAGGAAAAAGAAAGCGAACTAGAAGAGTTCATCGACTACGCTAAAATTGTAATGGGCACCTTAGGTCATAAAATATTTGAGGCTATTGCTGCAACACCCGTCCAACCTGCTGGTGTAGTAACTAAAGACGAAGAGCCGCTCTTGTACTTGCAGACGGGCAAAGCAAAAGCTACTGGTAAAAGAACCAGTGACGGATTTGTGGTATATGCAGATAGCGTTGTATCTCTTGTAGCGACCAACAGTTGCCCAGAAGCTATTATCAAGCGTAGAGAAAGTCTATCAGAAAAGATTGATGCTAATAGTAAATTAACTGAAAATCTGTTATTTGGAAGTCCGTCTACCGCTGCAGCCTTTGTTACGTATGCGAGTGCTAATGGTAATATCATGTGGAAAACTGCTGATGGTAAAACACTAAAAGACATTGAAAGTTCTGAAAGTTAATATATACAATTTAACGATACCCAAAACATTTTAATTATTCCCCTAATCGTTAAAAAGTAGGTGCATAATTTAATTTTTAGGGTGCAAGAGTAGTCGGCAACTACAATACTGAACCACAGCAGAATACCCCATGAACAACGAAAAGCCTTGAAACCACGCAGTTTCAAGGCTTTTTTAAATAGAAAAACAGCAAGCCAATGTATCATTAGCTTGCTGTAATTATGGTGCGGGCGAAAGGACTTGAACCTTCACATCATAAGACACCAGAACCTAAATCTGGCGCGTCTGCCAATTCCGCCACGCCCGCGTTTATGAATAATTGCAAATTTCTGATTGCAAATTGCAAATTATTACCTTCTGCTTGACAAACCTTTGCTATCATACCACAGATTTTCCAAATTGTCAATGTCTGAATGTACTTTTTTGCTTGTAAATGCATTCGTTACGTCATTTATTCCTGCAAGAACGATTATACAACAAGCGATAATTTTCGGTTGACAAATCTTTAAAAATAATACATAATATATGATATAACAATACAATGAATACCTGATACGAAGTACATACTCGAAAGGACGAAAACCAATGAGCAAAAGATTTTTTACCTCTGAATCCGTTACAGAAGGGCACCCCGATAAAATATGTGATATTCTCTCCGATGCCATACTCGATGAAATACTCTCCCAAGATGCAAATGCCAGAGTCGCTTGCGAAGTCACTGTTACCACCGGCCTTGTCATGGTGGTCGGTGAGATTACCACCAGTGCATATGCCGATATTCCTAAAACAGTTCGAGCCGCTATCCGTGAGATTGGGTATGACAGGGCAAAATACGGCTTTGATGCGGATACCTGTGCACTGATGACCTCTATTGACGAGCAGTCTGCTGATATTGCAATGGGTGTTGATCATTCTTTGGAATCAAAGGAAGGTACCGATACGGATTATGATACCGGTGCAGGAGACCAAGGGATGATGTTTGGCTTTGCTTGTAACGAGACACCTGAGCTCATGCCACTGCCCATCTCACTTGCACATCGGCTTGCCGCCAGACTATCCAAGGTGCGAAAAGAAAATATCCTCTCCTATTTAAGACCGGATGGAAAAACCCAGGTCACTGTGGAATATGACGGTTATACTCCTGTTCGGGTGGACACCATCGTTATCTCCACTCAGCACGACCCTGAAATCTCCTTAGAGCAAATTCGCAAAGACATGATGGATACAGTCATTGGCCCCATCGTTCCTGCAAAGCTCATTGATGAGAATACCAAATACTTTATTAACCCAACCGGCCGATTTGTTATCGGCGGCCCACAGGGAGACAGCGGACATACCGGCCGCAAGATTATTGTAGATACGTATGGCGGCTATGCACGCCATGGCGGCGGCGCATTTTCGGGCAAGGATCCCACGAAGGTAGATCGCAGTGCGGCTTATGCGGCAAGATATGTTGCCAAAAATGTGGTGGCTGCCGGTCTTGCCTCTCAATGTGAGGTACAGGTGGCATATGCCATTGGAGTGGCACATCCCGTTTCTGTTTTGATTGATACCTTTGGCACGGCTGTGATTGATGAAGGGAAAATAGAAAAACTGGTGCAAAAGCATTTTGACCTGCGCCCTGCTGCCATCATCCATGATTTAGGCCTTCGTAGGCCCATATACAAGCAGACTGCTGCATATGGTCATATGGGTCGCGTTGATATCGACCTGCCTTGGGAGAAGTGTGATAAGGCTGCTGCTTTGAAGGCAGATGCCGGACTATAAAAAATTCAAAATAAAGGTGATGACACACCTTGCGTTTATTTATTGCATGTGAGATGGATACCTCTGCAAAAGATCAGCTTTGCAGTTTGCAAACATTATTTAAAAGCGCCGCTTGCAATGGGAATTATACACTTCGTGTAAATCTGCACCTCACTATTCGGTTTTTGGGCGAATATGAACATGCCAAGGTCTTTGTGCCTGTGCTACATCGCATCGCGAAAGGCATTTGCCCTTTTTCCGTTGATGTAAGCAGGATAGGCACCTTTGGTAGTGGTATTCTATACGCCGGCATAGAAAAGCACCCCGCCTTGATGCGCTTATATACGTCCATTGAGCAAGGTCTTTTGTCCATTGGTGTGGCGCCGGATGCACGCGGTTTTTCGCCCCACATTACCTTGGCAAGGGGTGTCAATCAAGCAATCCCTCAAGTGCAAATCCCATCCCCCTGCTTTTCCACTACCATTGATGGCATTACCTTGATGCAAAGTATGCGAATTGGCGGAAAACTAGTATATCACCCCATTGAAAAAGTGATCTTTCATGCGGAATAAAAACTCCCAAAGATAGAGAATGGGCGCGGCACATGCCATGTGTGCCACGCCCATTTTTGATGTACTAATTTATTGCTCAATTTCCCCATCTAAATCCCACAAATCTTCCCAGCCTTGATTGTCCTTCCATAAAAACACCTGGCCCTTAATAAGGCGGCAGTTTTTATCAATGCCTGCAAGCTCCTTCATTTCTGCATCCGTTATCGGGTCTTTGGTGATGCTTTGCAGATTGCTGAGATACTCCGGTTTTCTCACAGAAAATGGGATGGGTACCTGCCCTCTTTGAAACGCCCACTTGATGCATACAACCGCAGGATGCACTTGGAGGCGCTGCGCTATTTTTACCACCACCGGATCCTCTATATCCACTGTGTCCATCTCTGTTTTATCTCTATCCGGTCTGGTTGGTGACCCGATGGGACAAAAACCAATGGGTTGCACATTTTGACTGATGAGATACTCAAAAAATTCTTGCTGTTGAAAATGCGGATGCAGCTCCATTTCATTTGCGACCGGCTTTATTTTTGCATCTCTTAGCACCAACTTCATTTTGGGGATCGTCATATTGGAAGTGCCGATATTTCGCACTAAGCCCAGGCTGACCAATTCTTCCATCAAGGCCCATGTATGCATAAACGCTTCGTGAATATATGGGCGGGCATCGGGACTTCTGCTATCCACACTACAGCCCGGGGGATGAAAATTGGGGAAAGGCCAATGCACCAAATACAGATCAAGATAATCCAGTTTTAAATCGTATAAGGACTTCTTGCACGACTCGATGACCTTTGTGTGCATATCGTTCCAAACCTTGGAGGTCACCCACAATTCTTCTCTTTTTAGGCCATTTTTTAGTGCAGATGAAAAAACCTCGCCAATATAACTTTCATTTTCATATACGCTGGCGCAGTCAATATGCCGATACCCTGCCCTGAGTGCACCTTCTACGGCTAAGGCCACTTCCGGGTGCGTGAACCTATCGCTCCCAAAGGTGCCAAGACCGATTGCCGGCATTTTATCACCGCTGCTCAGCACCTTGTATGGCAGCTTCTCCGGAGATAATGCATCCGCGTCCATTTGAAACATTAAAACCCACTCCTTTAATTATATAATAATATTTTTCCGCCCACATAACCGGGCTGTTTATACATATCGAATGCCTTTTTCACTTCTTTCATTGGGAGCTTTGCAAAGATGAGGTCCTCATCGAATTTCAGCTGTCCCGTGGCAAAATAATGCGCAGTCAGCTCCCACTCCCTGCCAGGAAATGGCGGAGAATAGCTCATCCAAGAGCCGGTGATTTTCAATTCTTTTCGATTCATGTTTTCCCACAGTTTTGGGGTAAAGGTGACATTTTGTGTCGGCGTACCGATATAGCACAGGGATGCCTTGTTGGCTGCTAAGCGGAATGCAAGCTGCATGGTATCGACTACGCCTGCGGTTTCAAATACATCCTGATACATTCCTTCACAAAATTCATCTTCCAAAGCATGCACCACATAGTCCGCACCCATTTTTTTCGCAAGATGAAGGCGAGTTCTTGAGATATCAAATACCGTAACGCTTTTTGCGCCCATAATACGTGCCCATTGCATGGTGAAAATGCCAATTGTGCCACCGCCAAGGACTGCCACATCCCTTCCCCCTACAAACCCTGCGCAGAAAAGCCCATGCAATGCCACGGTGGAAGGTTCAAAGAAAGCACCCTGTTCATAGCTGATGCTACTGCTAAATTTCACGGCGCAGATGGCAGGAAGCTTCACATACTGGGCAAAGCTACCGGCAATGCGTGAGCCGATAAAGGTATAGTGCTTACACTGTGAATAATTACCTCGCATACAATCTTCGCAGTAAAGACATGGCACAAGGGGAGCGCCGGATACTCTGTCTCCCGGTACAAAACTTGTTACATCCTCAGCAACCGCTGCCACTTCTCCTGAAAACTCATGCCCTAAAATAATGGGGTAATAGTGAGCACCATTATGCAAAACCCGTGGTACATCACTGCCGCATATTCCGGTCATCTTAACCTTAACCAGAATTTCACCCTTTTCAATTTGTGGCGTTTGTATATCTGTATATCGTATATCGTCATTTCCATACAATATCGCTGCCTTCATTTTGCTCCTCACCTTTCTAAATCAAAAGCTTTTATCAATTCATTTCCTCTAAAAATGCACTCATTTTCAAATACTTCTCATAAACATTCTTATATATTTCATGGTTTTTCATATTTGGCTCATGCCGTCTACCCATCGGAACTACCATCTCTACCGCCTGCTGAGCGCTTTTATACGCCCCGGTGCCTATCCCTGCCAAAATGGCCGCACCTTGGGCTGTTGCATGCTCTGCGCCGGGCACACTGATTGGAATTGCGGTTATATCTGCTTTTATCTGAGTCCACAGCAGGCTGTTTGCACTGCCCCCCATGGCGAACATTTCATCAATGTCAATCCCCACTTGCTTTGCGGTATTGATATTATGCAGCAGTGAAAACGCAACGCCTTCCAGCACTGCCCTTGCCATATGTGCCGTTGTTTTGCTATAGTCAAGCCCATAAAATGCGCCCTTGATATTTTCCTTCCATATAGGACTGCGCTCACCGTTCATATATGGCATAAAAATCATGCCTTCACTACCGGGTGCAATTTGACTTGCCGCCTTATCAATATCTTCAAAAATATTTTCCTTTGCAAGTGATGCTCCAAAGTTTGCGGCGAACCATTTGAGTGCACCGCCGCCTCCTACTGTACCTCCCTGCAAAAGCCAAATATCAGGTACCACATGATTACTGAGAATGAGCTTTTTATGAGAAATAGCACTTCCTAGTGCAATGCTCATTCCGCCGGCCTGCCCACCCTGTTCTTGCGTCTGCCCCGGACGATATACGCCTGCCCCTAAGGTGCCACAGGCTGCATCTAGCCCCCCCGCTACAACCGGTGTGCCCGGCGCAAGTCCGGTCTCTTCGGCGGCCCTTCTTGTGATTTCTCCAATCACCTGATGCGAATTGCAAATGGGAGGAAATTTATCCAAATCAATTCCCATTTTTTCTGCCATGTACCCGTTATAGCAGCACTGCTCCATATCATAGAAAAAATGCGCATAGCCGTTTGATTTATCCTGCGTATATTCGCCGGTCAGTTGCAACGCAATATACCCATTGCTCTGCAAAAATCGATAAGTACGCTTATACACACCATTTTTCTGAAACCACAACACTTTCGGGGTAGTATAGGAAGGCTTTACAGGGTTTTTACAGAGTGCAAAGATTTCATCCTCCCCTATTTTTTTATTCAAATCCTTGCATTCCTGCCCTGCCCTTGTATCAAACCATATGGGAGTATTGGCAAGCACGCTTCCCTCTTTGTCCACAGGAATACAGCTCCAGCCCTGTCCACCTAATCCCACCGCTTTAATTTCATTTGCACCCACCACCTTCGTTACCTGCCTGGTTGCACTGCAGATAGCCTCGTACCACTCCAAGGGGTTTTGCTCTGCCCATCCGCTTTGAGGATAATACACCTGATATGCCTCCGATGCACAGGCTACCACCTCTCCTTCCCTCGTGAAGGCAGCTACCTTGCAGGCAGAGGTGCCGATATCAATTCCAAGAATAACCATATAAACCTCCTAGGTAAAATTTTTGCTATCATCTAATCTTTTGCGAAATGAAGTATATGATTGAATAGAAAAACTTCTGCCGCACACTTCCTTGTTCCTACTTCATTTTCTGTACACTTTTTTGCATAATGAATTGGGATTTTAATACGACTGTTTGCTTTTCGCTATGATCTCCACTTAGTCTTTTTAAAAGAATTTGAGCCGCCGCCTCACCAATGCCCTCTATGGGCTGACTGATAATACTCAGCGGAGGATTGACCACCCTTGCCATGTGCATATTATCAAACCCGATGATGGAAATATCCTTTGGAATTTGCCCTCCTGCTTCATTAATGGCGATTATGGCACCCAGTGTCATTTCATAATTGGTTACATGCACTGCGCTGACATTGGTTTTTATTATTTTTTGCATAATGCCATAGCCGCTGTCAATATCGTATTTGCCATGGTATATGTTCTGCTCCTTGATGGGAATATTGTGGAGGGACATTGCCTTTTTATAACCCCCCAGTCGCTTCTCGGCGGTGTAAACCTCTTCCGGTCCGCAAATGATGGCAATATCTTTGTGTCCGCAAGAAATAAGGTGCTCCGTTGCCGTCTTTGAGGCCTCTTCATTATCGGTTAAAATATAGTCAAGCTCTGCTCCTTGTATTTTTCTATCAATCATCACCACGGGAATGGAAATGCCACTTAAGTCTTCCTTTGTTAAATGCGATGGCAAAATGACAAGAGCATCGACCATTTTATCCAGTAGAAACGAAAGCTTTTGCCTTTCAATTGCCGCATCGGATTTGCAGTCGCATATGATGGTGCTATATCCATGAGGCAAAATATCGTTTTCTATTTTTGATATAATCGATGCGGCAAAAATATTTTCAAGCTCATGCAGCAATACGCCAATGGTCATGCTTTTATTTTTTTTCAGCCCTCTTGCAATATAATTCACTCTGTATCCCAGCTCTTGGACTGCCATGTCAATGCGCACAGCATTTTCTTGATTGATTTTAATGCCATTGATATGCTTGGATACTGTTGCAATAGAAAGCCCAGTATGGGCCGCAATATCCTTTAAATTTGCCATAGCCTATCCTCCTTTCATCGTGCACAGCTGAATTTTTTTGCGCACCACTTCTCGCACCGCTTCCTTGGCCGCTCCCATGTAATTGCGTGGATCATTTTCAGTGGGCTTTAGCGTAAAAACCTTTTTTATTGCATCTGCCATGGGGATTTTTAGTTCCGTTGCAATATTGACCTTGCATACACCTCTGCGTATCGTTTCACGTACGCTCTCATCGGGCACCCCCGAAGCGCCATGTAGTACAATGGGAAGACTTACCACCTTTGCAATCTGGGTCAGCCTTTCAAAATCAAGCTTTGGTTCTCCCTTGTAAACCCCATGGGCAGTGCCGATGGCTATTGCCAAAGTATCAATTCCCGTTTTGCCTACAAAGTCCTCTGCCTCCGAAGGAAGTGTAAATGTTGCCTCTCTCTCATCCACGCTCAGACCGTCCTCCGTGCCGCCTATCCTGCCCAGTTCCCCCTCCACTGCTACTCCCACGCAGTGGGCAGCCTCTACCACCTTATTCATTATTCTGACATTTTCTTCATATGGAAGGTGCGAGCCATCAAACATCACAGAAGTATAGCCATAGCGCAAGCACTGAAGTATGGTTTCATAGCTGCTGCAATGATCCATGTGCAGGGCAATTGGGATCTCATAGAGCAGTGCCGCCGCCTTTACACATGCTGCAATATAGGGAATACCGGCGTGTGTAAGGGTGCCCGGCGTTGTTTGAATAATCACCGGAGTATTTTCCAAGGCCGCCCCCTCCACAACTGCCTGAATGGTTTCCAAATTATGTACATTAAAAGAAGCAATAGCAATGCTTTCTCGCTGGGCTTGCAATAAAAATTCCATTGGATTTACAAGTGCCATTTTTTCATCCCCTTCGTAGTTTAAACGTTTAATGTTATTATACACAAAAAACCTCGCCTTGTCAAGCGAGGTTTTTTTTTATTTTTAAATGAATTATTGGCCGTAATATGCCTTCTTGTAAATTTCTTCAATCTCCGCTACCAGCGGCATGCGTGGGTTTGCAGTAGTACACTGATCTTCAAGGGCCTTATCGGAAAGAGCCGCTAATTTGCCCAGAAATACGGTTTCCTCAATTCCCATGTCTTTAATGGCAACGGGGATATCAATCTGTTTCATGAGATTTTTTATTGCTTCCACCAGTTGCGCAACCCCCTGCTCGCAATCTGCCGCTCCAAGCCCAATATATTGTGCTATCTTTGCATATTTTTTATCTGCAATGAACTTATTGTATTTTGGAAATGCAGCAAATTTTGTGGGCTTTTGTGCATTGTACTGAATAATATGAGGAAGTAAAATGGCGTTTGCACGGCCATGTGCAATATGATATTCCCCGCCTAATTTATGTGCCATGGAGTGATTTAGTCCCAAAAATGCATTTGTAAACGCCATGCCTGCAATCGCAGAAGCATTATGCATTTTTTCTCTCGCCTCCCGGTCATTTCCGTCTTTATATGCCCTTGGCAAGTATTCAAATACCAGTTCAATTGCCTTGATGGCAAGACCATCTGTAAAATCCGAAGCCAGCACGGACACATACGCTTCAATCGCATGTGTGAGTACGTCCATTCCCGTGTCCGCCGTGATGCCCTTTGGCATGGAATAGACAAATTGCGGATCGATGATGGCTACATCAGGTGTAAGTTCGTAATCTGCCAGCGGATACTTGATGTTGCCATTTTGCTTATCGGTGATAACAGAAAAGCCCGTGACCTCCGAGCCTGTACCCGAGGTGGTAGGAATGGCCACAAAGCGAGTTTTATCCCCCAGCTTTGGGAAAGAGAAGGTTCTTTTGCGAATGTCTAAAAACTTCAGTCTCAGTCCATCAAATGAGGTTTCCGGATGTTCATAAAAAAGCCACATTCCTTTTGCCGCATCAATGGCAGAACCGCCGCCAAGGGCGATAATCACATCTGGCGAAAAGCCGTTCATTGCCTTTACGCCTTTCATAATGGTCTCTACAGAAGGATCCGGTTCTACATCTTGATAAATTTCACTGTGGCAATAGACCTGCCTTTTTCTTAAATAATATAATACCTTATCCACATATCCCAAATTCACCATCATCGGATCGGTAACGATAAACGCCCTTGTGATATCCGGCATTTTCTCTAAATATTGAACGGAATCCTCTTCAAAGTATATTTTGGGAGGCACCTTAAACCACTGCATATTTACCCTCCTTTTGGCAAGTCTTTTTTTATTGATTAAATTCACCGAGGAAACATTTGAGGTAGTGGAGTTACGCCCAAACGAGCCACAGCCCAAGGTCAGAGACGGCGTGTTGGTATTGTAAATGTCTCCGATGGCACCCTGAGAAGAGGGTGAGTTGGCAATCACTCTGCCAACCTTCATTTCTTCACCATACCGTTTGCACAGCTCTCCATCTGAGGAATGAATGACGGCCGAATGCCCCAATCCTCCAAGATCTAGCATTTTCCTCGCCATTACAAACCCTTCTGTGCTGTCCTTTACCACATAATACGCTAAAATAGGAGAAAGCTTTTCCTTGGAGAGCGGATATGCCTCTCCCACATCAGGAAGCTGTGCCAATAGTATTTTGGTGCCCTCCGGTACGGATACCCCTGCCTGCGCAGCAATCCAAAATGCAGTTTTTCCCACAATTTGCGCGTTTAACACGCCTTTTTCGCCAGGAAATGCATATTCGGTTAGCTTTGTTATCTCTTCCCCACTTAAAAATGCGCACCTATTTTGTTTCATATATAATTCAAATTGACCAGCAATTTGCTCATCCACAATGACTGCCTGCTCAGAGGCACAGATCATGCCGTTGTCGAAGGTTTTAGAAAGCATAAGATCGGTACATGCTTGCTCAACATCCGCGGTTTTTTCGATATAGCAAGGCACATTACCCGGTCCTACTCCAAGCGCTGGCTTCCCGGCACTGTACGCTGCACGCACCATGGAGGAGCCGCCTGTTGCTAAAATCATGGATACGCCGGGATGATTCATGAGGATACTCGTGGCCTCAACCGAAGGCATTTGGATCCATTGTATGCAGTGCTCCGGAGCGCCTGCCTTGCGGGCCGCTTCATATAATACAGAGGCCGCCGCGGCAGAGCTTTTTTGTGCCGAAGGGTGAAACGCAAATATAATAGGGTTTCTTGTTTTTACGCAGATAAGTGATTTAAACATAGTCGTTGAGGTCGGATTTGTTACCGGGGTAACTCCGGCAATAATGCCTACGGGCTCTGCAATTTCCACATACCCCTCCATATCGTTTTCTTCAATCACACCGACTGTTTTTTCATATTTGATAGAATGCCAGATATATTCTGTTGCAAAAAGATTTTTAATGATTTTATCTTCATATACCCCTCTTCCGGTTTCTTCTGCTGCCATTTTGGCCAAAGGCATATGTTCATCGATTCCTGATAGTGCCATAGCATGCACCACTTCATCCACCTGCTCTTGAGACATCTTCATATACCCTTCAAGTGCAGTTTGTGCCCTCGCAACCAACGTGTGAACGGTTTGTTCAATATTGGTTTCCTGAGCGGTAACATTTGTTTTTTCCTTCATTTTCTTGTCCTCCTTCAATAAAGACTTGATATTCTTTCCTTACAGAGTGCGTATCGTAAGAAGCTCTGCTCTACACGCTTTTCTTCCCTACTATTATTATAAAGCCCCGAAATATCAAAGTCAATAGATATTGTTATTTATTTCACAATGTTCGTTAAAATATTATCAATCGTTTTCTTTAATTATTTGTGCACCTTTCACAGTTTTGTGTGAATATCACTTCTTTATCGGTGAAAAAATAAAATTCATCTTGTTTCAAGGCTGTCTGCATCAGTCTTTTCCGGTGAAGTGCATTTTATGCACAGAAAAAAACTCCCTTCATTTTTCAGCCACGCTGATGAAGGGAGTTTTGGTTTTTTCGCTAAGAAAAATTATTTATATGTTGGAAGCCAAGTGCCATGGGCTTCAATTAGCTCATCACACATGGCCACAATATCATCAATGTTTAGCTCTGCCGCCGTATGTGGATCAAGCATGGCAGCATGGTAAATATGCTCCTTCTTTCGTGTTGCCGCCGCTTCAATGGTAAGTAGCTGGGGATTAATATTGGTCATGTTCATTGCCGCAAGCTGAGGGGGCAGCTTCCCTACATAACAAGGATTAATGCCGTATCCGTCAACCATACATGGCACTTCTACACAAGCCTCTTTCGGCAGATTTTCAATGAGACCTCTGTTTATTACATTGGCGCCAAGCTTATACGGCTGACCGCTGACCATCGCCTCAATAATAGAAGCAGCATATTCGCTTGATCTGACATGGGTTGCATTTCCAGATAATAATTCTTCCCTTGTCTTTGCCCACTTTTCAATTTGAGTAACACAGCGACGAGGGTATTCATCCAAGGGAATATTATATTTGTCAATCATTTCCGGATATTTTGATTTAATGAAATACGGATTGTATTCGGCATTGTGCTCGCTAGATTCCGTGCAGTAAAATCCGAGTCTGTGAATATACTCATATCGAACCATATCATTATGCTTTTCACCGGCATTTTTCATAGCGGCTCTTTTTTTAATTTCAGGATATAAATCATTGCCGTCCTTATCCTGTATTTCAAGTAGCCATCCCATATGGTTAATTCCTGCAATCAATTCTTTTCTGCCTTCCATTTTGTCTTCCATGTCGAGGTTTTTCAGGAGCGTACTGGAGCAAACCTGAACACTGTGGCAAAGACCGATGGTTTTCACATTGGTATACCTGAGCATATACCCGGTGAGCATAGACATGGGGTTGGTATAATTGAGCAGCCATGCTTTTGGGCACACTTCCTCCATATCACGCGCAAACCCTTCCATCACTGGAATAGTGCGTAGCGCACGAAATATTCCGCCAATCCCAAGCGTATCTGCAATTGTCTGGCGCAGACCGAATTTTTTTGGAATTTCAAAATCCGTGATCGTACAAGGGTCATAACCGCCGACTTGAATTGCATTGACAACAAAATCTGCTCCTGCAAGTGCAGCCTTTCGGTTGTCCACGCCCAAATAAGTCTCAATGCTTGCTCTGCCCTCATTGCTGTTCTGATTGATGTTGCTGAGCATTATTTTCGATTCTTCTAAGCGCTGCGGGTCAATGTCATACAATGCAATTCGTGCATCATACAACAAAGCAGATAGCATACAGTCCCCGATAACATTTTTTGCAAAAACCGAGCTACCGGCACCCATGAATGTGATTTTTACCATAAACTCCACTTCCTTATTCATTACTTTGCAACTATTGTACTATTTGTCATTGAAGAAGTCCATAACAAAAAGACGTGATTTTTATAGCAAAATGTCGTATTTTTACCCTGCTAGATCAAAGAACGAAATACGCCTACAACTTTGCCTAAGATGGACAGGTTTTCTGTATAAATCGGCTCCATCGCATCATTTTCCGGCTGTAAACGAAATCCGTTTTTTTCTTTATAAAAGCGCTTCACCGTGGCCTCGTCATCTAGCAAAGCGACCACAATATCTCCTCCTAATGCAGAGGGTTGTTTCTGCACAATGACCATATCTCCATCTAAAATGCCGGCATTGATCATACTCTCGCCCCTCACCTTCAGCATAAACAAATCCTTGTTTTTCGCAAAATACATTGGCAAAGGAAAGGTGGAGGTCACATCTTCAAATGCAGTGATGGGGTTACCGGCTGTTACGGTACCGATAACCGGAATGGCCATATATTCATCCAAGGTGGCGTGCTCCGGAATAGATAGATCTACCACACGCAGTGCCCTTGTTTTTTCCGAATCTTTTTTAACAAGTCCATCCCTATTCATCCTATCTAAATAGCCATGGACAGTAGAAGAGGATTTGAGTCCAACGCCGGCGCATATTTCCCGAACGGTGGGAGGATAGCCCTTTTCTCTTGAATGGCTTTCTATAAATTTTAATATTTTATCTTTCATAGCATCATTTTTTCTTGGCATATAGATGAACCTCCCCAATTGTTGGTTTTATTTGTATTATACATCATCCATTTATTTTTGTCAAACATTTGTTCACAGACAAATACACTGCCATATGAGAAGGAATGTGAATTATTTTACATTACACTAAAAAACAATAAACTTTTCAAAATAAAGGTTGACATGGAACAATTGTTCTGCTATAATAAAAGCGAACAAACGTTTTGTAGCGTTTGCTCGCACACGACATTTACCACTGAATTCTTCATGATGTACTCGCAAAGAGCCGCCTTAAAGTGACGGAGGCTCATCTGATTTGGAGGGATTGATTATGACAACTATTTTACGTAAACGATATGCGAAAAGGCAGAAAAGCAGAATGGAGATGGCTCGCTCCTCGCAAGGTGGCAGTCCTTATGTGCAGTTTTTCTCCGTGATTTTTGTTGTATTGGCTCTGAGCATTGCTGTTGGCGCCCATTATAGCGCCGCCGGTGAATCTACCTGCAAATACAGAACGGTTTTTGTACAAAGCGGTGATACATTGTGGAGCATGTCCGAAGCTTACGCACCCGGAAATGATATCCGAAAGGTAATTTATGATATCAAAAAGCTTAATGGCCTTTCCTCCTCCGATGTTGCGCAAGGAAGTTCTTTGAAAATCCCGTTATATTGAACTCTCCTTTTGAATATTCGCTTGCTTTTTGGAGTCTACCGCATACGCATAAATTTATTCTATCAACAGATGCACTTTCTTTATATCATATTTTTTGTTCCTTACATACCAAACCATAAAGAAATACCGCACATTGGCGGTATTTCTTTATGGTTTGCCGGATAAAAATGATTTCTAAAAAATAAAAAAGCCGCTTATCAGCGGCCTTATTTATTTTGCTTCAAGATTAAATCTCTTCCTAAATTTCTCTACACGTCCGCCAGTATCAATAAGCTTCTGTTTGCCTGTAAAAAATGGATGACATTTTGAGCATATTTCAACATGAATATCCTTTTTTGTAGAGCCGGTTTCAATTAATTCTCCGCATGCACACTTAATTGTGGTGGAAGCGTAATTTGGATGTATGCTTTCCTTCATGGCAATTCACCTCACTTATCTGTTGTCATATCATGTCTTGGTATTGTATCATATTTTTTTATAAAATGCAATACTTTTTTAAACTTTTTCCTCGTTTTTGCCCATTCCTTATTGATATGCCACTTTTTTAACCCACTCAATGTGCAAGAGGAAGGTGTTTTTGTTTTTAAAAAAGGCAGCCGCACCGGCTAAAAGCGATGCAAGCTGCCCTTTTGATGGCTTTATTCCGCCTTTTCCTTTTTATGCTGTTCTATGACCTTTTGTGCTACCATGGGAGGTGCCTGTTCATATCTTTCAAAGGAATATGCAAATTTTCCACGCCCATGGGTCATGGAACGCAGGTCTATTGCATATTTAAACATTTCAGACATTGGAATTTCAGCCACAACCATCCCCGGCTCCATGCCAAGCACGCGGCCTCTTCGTTTATTAATATCCCCCATCACATCACCTGTATATTCATCCGGTACATTGACCTGCAAACGGCCAATGGGTTCTAATAAGATGGGATTTGCTTTAACAAGCTCTTTAAATGCCAAATGCGCCGCCATTTTAAAGGACATTTCAGAAGAATCCACATCATGGTAGGAGCCATCACAAAGTGTTGCCTTAATCCCTACCGCTCTGTAGCCTGCTTGAATGCCTTCCACCATCATTTCTCGCAGACCTTTTTCAACTGCCGGATGGAAGTTTTTCGGAACAGACCCTCCAAAAATTTTCTCTTCAAAAACAAGATCGTCTCCCTCGCAAGGTTCAAATTCCATTTTTACATGGCCATATTGCCCATGACCGCCGGATTGCTTTTTGTGCTTGCCTTCTGCTTGAATTTTTTTGGTGATGGTTTCTCTATAGGTTACCTTCGGTTCGCACAAAGACACCTCCGTCCCCATATCCTTCAGCTTATGAACAATTACTTCCAAATGCTGATCTCCAAGGCCTGAGATAATCAGCTGGTGAATTTCGGCATCATTTCTATAACTAAAGGTGTAGTCTTCCTCGGAAAGCTTTGTAAGGCCTACGCCTATTTTATCTTCATCACCACGGGCCTTTGGCACAATTGCCATAGAGTATACCGGCTTTGGAAATGCAATTCCATCGAATATAACCGGCGAAGCAGGTGCACACAAGGTATCCCCCGTATGGGTTACAGTAAGCTTCGCCACCGCGCCGATATCTCCTGCACTAAGCGTTGCTACTTCCGATTTTTCTTTTCCGCGAAGCACCAGGAGCGGCCCAATTTTTTCATTGGCTTCCCGATTTGAATTGAGCATAGCACTGTTGCTCTTCATCACGCCGGAATATACCTTAAACAAGGAAAGCTTTCCAACATAAGGGTCAGAGATCGTCTTAAATACAAATGCCGCAAGCGCTCCTGAATCTTCAGGCGTGAGCGCTTTGGAATTTTCATCTTTATCCTTGACAATGACCGCCTCCCGATCAAGCGGACTTGGCAGATAGTCCACCACTACATCCATGAAAGTGTTTATGTTTACATTTTGCGTTGCACTGCCGCAGAAAACCGGAAACAGTGTGCGCCCGGCCACTGCCTTGCGAACGCCACCCGCCAGTTCTTCGTCGGTAAAGGGTTCATCTGCAAAAAACTTTTCCATCAGCGCCTCGTCTGATTCTGCAATGGCTTCTGCTAGGCCGGCCTTGATATTGTCAATATCTGATGCAATATCCGCCGGAACCGGAATTTGCACAAGCGCTTTGCCATCAAATTGATACGCGCACCGCTTGAGTACATCCACATAACCTATAAATTTTTCTCCTTCCTTTACAGGTATCTGTAGCGGAACCACGGCGCTACCGAATTTGGCCTGCATTCCTGCCAATATATTTGAGAAATTCACATTTTCTTCGTCAACGCGGTTTACAAAAAAACAAACCGGCACCTTATTTTCCGAGCACATTTCAAAAGCGTTTTCACTGCCTACCTCAACGCCCGATTTGGCATTGATAACCACAAGGGCAGTATCTGCCACTCGCAGTCCACTGATCATATCTCCGACAAAATCAAAATAACCGGGCGTATCAATAATATTGATTTTTTTGCCCTTCCATTCCGCACTCGCTACAGCGGCACGTATGGAAATACCTCTTTTGATTTCCTCCGAATCATAATCACAAACAGTATTCCCATCTGCAATCTTTCCCATTCTGGAGAGAACCCCGGTATTCATTAACATTGCCTCCGCAAGCGAAGTCTTGCCCGCCTTACTGTGGGCAACCAAGCATACATTCCTAATGTCTTTTCCGATGTAGGTGTTCATAAAATACACGATACCTCCCAAAAAATATTTTTGTATTAAAGCTGCATACTGATTTGCAAATGCGCTTTGTGAAACAAAAAACACATATCTATATTTATTCTACTTTCTTGCCGTTTACCCCTCTATGTATTTCAAAAAAAATCACGATTTTTATTATGTATTCATGTGCATTTTATACAATATATATATTATCAGGTCATAAATTTGGCACTTCTATAAGCAATTTGCACAAATAATTTCGCGTTTTTTATACATTTTCTGCATAAAAAAGGACCCCATGCATCGCATTTTACTTTGCACGGGGTCGCTTCTCTACATATTCCTTAGTATGGATTTGCCAAGGTATTTATCAATCACCTCTAACGGCTTATCGGTATGTAGCGAAAAATGATACACCACGCCGCCGCCTTTTTCAAGAAGATTGATTTGCCGCAATGCATCCTCCTGCGCTTCGTCTATTTCAATAGCAATCAGCGCAACACGTTTTGCAGGCACATATACCTCGGCGGGCGTCGCCCACATAATGGCAAAATATCCTCCGCATGTTGCGGCAAGCAAAAGGATAAGTATCACAATAGGCATGAAGACCGCATCCTTTTTTATGAAGTTGCACATTGTGCCAAAGGTTATATTGCTATTATATGCCTACCCTAAGCCGTTGGTGTTATAAAAAGGTGCACCTAAAAACGTAGAAGATGTTTTTTTGGCAACTGCCGCTTGTCTTCTATTCATATCCAAAACTGCGCATGAGAAAATTACTGTCTCTCCAGTCCTCTTTCACCTTCACCCATAGCTGTAAATAGACCTGCTTGCCCTCCATTTTCTCTATGTCCTCTCGCGCGCGCTGACCTACACGTTTGAGCATTGTCCCACCCTTGCCAATAATAATTCCTTTGTGTGTCTGCTTTTCGCAATAAATGGTGGCCTCAATTTTTACAATTTTTTCTTCTTCTTTATATTGCATAATTTCAACCGCAATGCCATGGGGCACCTCTTTGTTTAAAAGACCTAAGATTTTTTCTCTGATAATCTCTGCGGCCACTTGCCTCTGAGGCATGTCTGTTATAACGTCCTCCGGATAGAACATGGGCCCTACTGGTAATAATTTTTCAATTTCTGCAATTAGCTCTTTTAGGCCTACTGACTTCTTCGCACTCACCGGCACGATGGATGCAAAGCTACATAGCTTAGAAATGGTAGCAATCTGAGGCAAAATCAGCTCTTTGCTTACCAGATCCACCTTGTTAATCACCAAAATCACCGGAAGTGCGCTTTGCTTTATTTCAGCCAGTATCGTCTCTTCACTAGTAGAAGGCGCCCTACCCGCTTCGGTTACGAAAACCACAACATCCGCATCCATTGCGGAATCCTTTGCGGCCCTTACCATATATTCTCCCAGCTTGTTGCGAGGGGAATGAATTCCGGGTGTGTCTACAAAAACAATTTGATTGTTTTGCGTGGTGCGAATGGCCAGTATCTTATTACGGGTGGTTTGTGGTTTATCGGAAATGATTGCAAGCTTTTGTCCAAGCATGGCATTAACAAGTGTAGATTTCCCTACATTCGGCCTTCCAACAACTGCTACAAAACCCGAGCGATATTCATTACTCATATTTATCTTCCTTTCCCTTTTCCTTTGCGCTTTGCGCCACCTACTATTTCTGCCCTCTTTGTCCCCCTCGCACAAACAAGAAGGAGAATGCCGCATAACTCACAACCAATACAAGATACACCGGGCTACCCAGTATACGATGTATAATCTCCCATATTTTTTCCGGCTTGTACAAAATCAAAACGCCAATGATCACAGATAAAACGGCAGCAATCAGAGGAATAGAGGAAGCCGCATCTTTTGCTTTTCTTGCCCTTTCATCATAATACTGCACAGCAGTATTGACTGCCTGTTCAATGGCAGTATTTATTCCCTCACATAAAATCACAAGAAAAACAACGAATACAAGCAGCGCGTATTCCAATCTGGATACATCCATAAAAGCTGCCATGACCAGCACAAAAAAACCGGCACAGATTTGAATGCGGATATTGGTTTCATCCTTTATCAGCACCTTAAAGCCATTGATGGCATTTGTAAGGCTTTCTCCTATGTTTCTGTTCTTTAGCATTGTTTTCACCCTTTTCATCGCGCCATCGGCACGTTATTCCCGCCTTAGTCCCATGGCAGAAAGAATTTGCTCCTGCTTCAATAGCATGGCGGCCTCCTCCTGCGCATCCATATGGTCGTGCCCCAGCAAATGCAACACGGAATGCACACATAAGAAGGCGACCTCCCGCATAATGGAATGACCATACTCCTGTGCCTGCTCCTCTGCCTTTTGGTAGGATAGCACCATATCCCCTAACATTAGCACATCTCCATCAAAATCCTCCTTATCGGGAGATGGCACGCCCGGTGCCGAACACGTGACCATGGGAAAAGATAGTACGTCCGTGGGCTTGTCCACCCCACGATGGGCAAGATTAAGTGCCTGCATTTGCTCATTATTTGTAATGATGCAGGAAATTTCCGTTTCATAGGCTACCGCGCAGTCATGAAGTGCTGCTGCTACTGCTTTTTCAATGACGCTGATGATTTCCTCCGGCACCCGGTAGTCCTCCGGCAGATATGAAAAAAGTATATTGTTCATCTTATTTCCCCTTTACTGGTCGATCATTGGTTTTTGGATTGTCTTAAATTTGGTTCTAGCCCCTTGCTCGTAGGCCTTGACTATTTTTTGCACAAGCGGATGGCGCACCACATCCTTTTCGCTGAAATAGCAAAATTCTATGCCCTCAATATCCCCTAGGATACGAATGGCTTCTTTCAGTCCCGAGGTCTTTCCGCCGGGCAGGTCGATTTGTGTAATATCCCCTGTAATGACGCATCGGCTGGCATACCCCATGCGTGTTAAAAACATTTTCATCTGCTCCTGGGTGGTGTTCTGGGCTTCATCTAAGATAATAAACGCATCATCCAAGGTGCGACCTCTCATATACGCCAACGGTGCCACCTCAATGGCGCCTCTCTCGGTATTGCGTTGATAGCTTTCATATCCCATCATATCATAAAGCGCATCATATAGCGGCCGCAAATAGGGGTCAATCTTCGTTTGCAAATCACCCGGTAAAAATCCAAGCTTTTCTCCTGCTTCCACTGCCGGACGGGTAAAAATAATTCTGCTGACCTCTTTGTTTCGAAAAGCCTTGACGGCCATTGCCACTGCCAAATAGGTTTTGCCCGTGCCGGCAGGGCCAACGCCAAACACAATGGGGTTTTTGGCAATGGCTTTCACATATTTTTTCTGACCCAGCGTTTTAGACTTCACCGGTCTACCCTTGGCGCTGATACAGATACAATCATCACTCAGCTCTGCCAAATGGCCGTCCAGTCCGTCCTCCACCATGGAAATAACATATCGGGTATTCTGCTCCGTGAGGGTATCTCCCTTTTTGAGCATCAAGATCAGCGCCTCCACTACCCTGCGAGCTTTCCCTACCGCTTCCTCGCTGCCTGTAATTTTGAGGTGTGTTTCGCGGTTGAGAAGCTTTACGCCCAATTCATTTTCAATGAGCTTTGCATTATCATCAAAGCTACCAAACAGTGTAATCATCGTAGCCACACTGTCAATTTCCATCATCATTTCGCCCAATTTGCTTACACTCCTTTTTCTTATTGTGGTTCTATCCGCATTTGTTTTGCAATATCCATCAACCACTGCACCTTGACTTTTACTTTTATATTTGTATCATCTACAGGAGAAGGCTCTGAACTAACCTGCAAAATGTTCACCTGGGTATACCTACTTTTAATTTTTTCTACAATCTCTTTTTCTATATCCTGCTTTAAATCTTCAAATGTATACATCACGCTGTCTATCATCATTTCCGAATATTTTGCAAAGCGGATGCGCACCGGCAGTTTGATAACACCAATGTTCAGCTCTTTTACTGTAAAATCACAAGTATAGCCTGCATAGCCGGGACTATATTTGATAAAAAGTGGAATATTGATATTATGTATCATCACGGTGCATTTTGTGCTTTTTCTGCCCGTAGGCGATCTTCTCACACCTACAAGACAATAGACCCCGGATGTTTCTTTTGCAACCTTTGCCATTACTTCTCCTGCAGCAGCCACATATCGCCGTTCCATCACCGTGCTTTCCAGTTCTCCACTGATAAGCACCTGATCCTTTGCCACAGAATAACCCACCTTCACATTGGGTTTTCCCTCCTTGACCACCATTCGGGTAATAATTCCACCCTCCGTTGCAACGACATGGCAGGGTGCAGTGGATACCATGGTTGGCATCGGCAATTTCTCTTTAATTCTGACAATTGCCTTCACTCCTCGAATATCTACCCATAGCCAAGATAGTTTATCAATTTTACTTAACATTTCCTGCTGAATTTTTTGCCGTTCAACAGAAGATGTATATACCCCCGGCTTCAGTCCGCTGTTTTGAAGCTCCTGCTTAATCAAATCCTCACTAATCAAATATGCCCCGTCAATTTCCACGCTCCAAATGTGCAGACTAAACCAAATGGCACAGCCTGCAAACAGTAATAGCCCCAAGGCTAAGGATTTTCTGCGAAGAAAGCGATGCGTTTTAAAAGGCATTCCTTTTTTCTTTATAATGCCAATGCGAGTATGGGTTTTCCTCGCGCTCTCCCGAAGTGCGCGAAAGCCATCGGGGCTGACACTTGCCGTGAGACAATTTGCACCTTTTTTTTTAATATCCCATAATAAGACCTGCCGGTTGGTGCAAATATTGATAAATCTCTCCAAAAAATTCCCTTCGGCTTTTATTATAACATATCCTCTGAAAAAATTAAACAGGTAAATGAAAAACAATTTAATTTTCCTCCTAAACGCTTTTTCCTACTGCCTATGAACAATATTACAAAATGTACTCTACAATGGAGATAATACCATCAATAATCAGATATTCCGTGGTAACCGTTCTCATCACCAAGTTCCTGCCTGTTATTTTGATCATATATTGATCTGTTGCAATGCGCACGATTTCATCTGTATACTCAATAATACCACAGCTACCCTCTACGGTGCAGCTTGTATTGGCTTCAATATTCACACCTATGCGACCTCTTACAAAATCTTTTGGCATATCAAGTGCTGTTTGCAGCTTCTCCCCGACATGTCGCATCACTGTCCCTCGCCCCTTGCCCTTCACCTGCAACATCCTTTCCGTTTTAGTATCTTCATTTTTTCTTGTAATAATATATTACTGCACAAAGGGTCTATATATGCCAAGGCTTTCATACTATTGATATAAAAGGGGGATGATTGTCCGAATGAAAAAGATCGTTTTATCACGTTATATGCTCCTGATGGCGTTGCTTTTTACACTATTGATGGCAATGAGTCCCGATGTGGTACTGAGTCGCACTTTGGTTTGTATGGAGCTATGTATGCAGTCGGTCATTCCTGCACTTTTCCCATTTTTTGTTTGCAGCTCTCTTTTGGTGGATATGGGCGGCGCAAGGGTTTTTGCACGATTTTTCACCCCCATCATGGGGCCGGTATTTGGCATGAGTGGTAGCGGAAGTCTACCGGTTGTGATGGGGCTTCTCAGCGGATACCCCGTGGGCGCAAGGACTACGGCCGATTTGGCGGAAAAAAAGATTGTTTCGCATAACGAGGCGGAACGACTTTTGGCATTTTGCAATAATTCCGGCCCTCTTTTTATTTTGGGGGCAGTGGGCGCAGGAATGCTTCGTTCGCCCGAGCAAGGTCTCATACTATATATATCCCAACTTTTTGCCTCTATTACAACAGGCATGCTGATGAAGCTATATCGCATAGAAAACGCAAATACCGCCTTTCTTCCGACAACAAACACAAAAATCGAAAGCTTTGCAG
>CAZQDP010000038.1:0-22037 GCA_964592375.1 uncultured Eubacteriales bacterium
GCATTTTTTTACATGGCGTGGAAAAAAGCCTTGACAAATGTAAGGAAATCGTATAATATATAACAGCTTAGTATCCTTGCTCCCGACAAGGGGGCCAAAGTCCAAAAGGAGGTGAATAAAATGGCTGATATCATTAACAAGTATGAGACGATATTTGTACTGGATGCATCCTTAGCAGAGGAACAAATTGAAGCACTTGTTGAAAAGTTCAAGTCATTAATCGGTAGCGAAGCGCAGATTGAGAATGTAGATGTATGGGGGAAAAAGCGTCTTGCTTATCCGATTGATTACAAGACCGAAGGTTTTTATGTATTTGTGAATTTCAGTGCTAAGCCCTCTTTCCCAAAAGAGCTTGACAGAATTTACAAGATTACCGAAGGTGTTCTGCGTTCAATTATCATTACCAAAGAAAAGTACGAATAAGTAGGTGTTAAAATGTTAAACAAGGTAATTTTAATGGGCAGACTGACTAAAGATCCGGAAATGCGTTCGACCACAAGCGGCATCAATGTGGCAAGTTTTTCGATAGCAGTGGATAGAAATTTCTCTAAAGAAAAGCAAACTGATTTTTTTAACATTGTTGCATGGCGAAGTACCGCAGATTTTGTTTCAAAGTATTTTCGAAAAGGTCAGTTGGTAGCTGTGAGCGGCAGCTTGCAAAATCGCAGCTGGGATGATGCGGAAGGCAAAAAACGGTATATTACTGAGGTTATTGCGGAGGAAGTTCATTTTGCAGAGTCAAAGAGAGATGGCCAAGATTCAGGTAATGGTGCATCTTATAATGCATCGGGCGACATGCCCGGCTTTAACACTGCAGCAGCTTCTGATGATGACCTTCCATTCTAATTTTGTATAATTCGAGGAGGGAATTGAAATGAGCGAAAGGGAAAGAAGCTCTGAAAAGTTTTCACGTGGCAGAAAGCCAAAGAAAAAGATTTGCAGCTTTTGCATGGACAAGGTGAAGGAGATAGATTATAAAGATGTATCTAAGCTTCGCCGCTATATATCAGAACGCGCGAAAATAGTGCCTCGCAGAATAAACGGAAACTGTGCTAGGCATCAGCGTCAGTTGACAATTGCTATTAAAAGGGCAAGACATATTGCATTGTTGCCCTATGCGTCAGACTGATTTGCACCTTTTAGGTGAAGACATATCAAATGGAAAGCTCGGCTTTGGCCGGGCTTTTTTATGTGTGAAAATAGAGGATTTTAGCCTTGGAAAGAGGAGAAAACGCAAATATTTTCGAAATCTTGATTTTCATTAATAAGTATAGTATAATAGAATAAAAAGTATTTCGGATAAGTAAAAATCGAAGCAGACTTTGAAGGTTCTGCTTAAAATAAAATCAAGTGAAGGGGATGTATGCCGATATGGAGAGAAGAGACAAGAATAATTATTATCTCGACATTGCTCAGTCCGTTTTGGAAAGAAGCACTTGCTTGCGCCGCAGATATGGTGCCATCATTGTAAAGCATGATGAAATCATATCTACAGGCTACAATGGTGCACCAAGGGGCAGGAAAAATTGCAGTGAACTTGGTATTTGCATGAGGGAGCAGCTGAAAATCCCAAGAGGCATGCGATATGAGGTGTGCCGTTCGGTGCATTCGGAAGCGAATGCCATTATCAGTGCGCCGCGCAGAGATATGATGGGGGCTGTGATGTATTTGGCAGGCGTGGAGGTAAAATCAGGCGAAATCATTAAAGATTCTAACTCTTGTGCCATGTGCAAACGTTTGATTATTAATGCCGGCATTGGCAGAGTGATTATTCGGCTAGATAGCGAAAACTATAAAATAGTGGATGTATTTGACTGGGTGGACGATGATGATTCACTCAGTGAGGTGGAAGGCTATTAGCATCAAATGATTTTTTCAAAATGCGGTATGCGCTTTGCGTATCTGGTAACATAACGAATGCCGAGAGATGGAAACATTTCTGTGGTCTGCGGGATAAACCGACCCACGTCGGTTGCCAAATGGGCATCCGAGCCGATTGTGATAATTTCACCACCTAAATTGCGGTAAAGCTTGAGTACATCTAAACCGGGCATGGTATCTTGCAGGCTGCCTCTTTTACCCGAGGTATTGACTTCTATGCCCTTTCCACGATAGATGATTTCCTTGAGAAGCACCACCAGTAAATCGCCGTAATCTGCAATAGAAAAGCTACCGCCTGCCAAATGATAATACCGGCGAGGGTAATCGATATGCCCGATACAGTCATACAAGCCTGTTTTTGCAAGCAAAATGAGTTCTCTAAAATACTGCTCAAAAAGCTTATGCGGATCAATTTGCTTGTAATCAACCAGAGCAAGGTCAATGTCTCCGGTGATATTATGGAGTGAACCGATGACATAGTCAAAAGGATGTAACAGTAATTTTTTTGTACTCTCCGGATACAGCTGACTTTGACCGGACTCTACGCCGCAGAGTATACTTAAATGCTTTCCGTATCGGCTTTGCATTTCTGAAACATCTGCAAATGCCTGCGCTGCATTATATGTTTTTTCACAAAAGATATCCTCATTAAAGGGATCGTAATGATCGGTCAGCACAATTTCACCAATGCCGTTTTGAATGGCATTTTGGCAAATATCATCCATTGTTGCCTTGCTGTCCGTTGATAAATACGAGTGAATATGGTAATCTGAATAGAACATCGTTTTAACTCCTCTCATCATTCAATTATAGCACGAAAAGATTGTGGAGGCAAGGTGAATTTATGATAACAAGAGAGCACACGAAAAAGATAAAAATAGGCAATGTGACAATAGGCGGTGGAATGCCGGTGGCAATCCAAAGCATGACCAATACGCGGACGGCTGATATCGCTGCCACCACAGCCCAAATACAGCGGCTTGAGGACGTAGGTTGTGAAATCATCCGTGTGGCCGTACCCGATATGGAATCCGCCTTGGCTATTGATAAGATCAAAGAAAAAATTGATATCCCCCTTGTATGTGATATTCATTTTGATTACAAATTGGCACTGGCCTGTATGGAGCGTGGGGCGGATAAAATCCGCATTAACCCGGGGAATATTGGTAGTGAAGAAAGGGTGCGGCAGGTTGCGCAAATGTCTCTAAAAAAGAATATCCCCATTCGCATTGGTGTAAACGGCGGCTCGCTGGATAAGAATATACTGCAAAAGTTCGGCAAGCCTTCGCCCGAAGCCATTCTGCAAAGCGCAAGTGAGCACATTGAATTGCTTAATCGCTATGGAATGGATAATTTAGTGGTATCGCTAAAAAGCTCAAATGTGCCGCAAACAATTCGAGCAGTTCAGCTTTTTGCGCAAAAATACGACTATCCCCTGCATTTGGGAGTGACTGAAGCGGGAACGCCATATTCCGGAAGCATAAAATCAGCGGTTGGTATTGGTAGTATGCTACTGAGCGGAATTGGGGATACCATCCGGGTTTCCCTCACGGGAAGTCCCGAACCGGAAGTCGCGGCTGCGATATTGATACTAAAAGCAGCGGGCCTTCGCCCGCAGGGGGCGGAGGTAATCTCTTGTCCAACGTGTGGCAGATGCGGTGTGAACCTTTTTAAGGTAGCAACGGAGATTGAAAATCAAGTCTCGAAGCTTAGCCTGCCCATTAAAATAGCAGTGATGGGATGCACCGTCAATGGCCCGGGAGAAGCAAGAGAAGCAGATATTGGCGTAGCCTGCGGCATAGGTGAAGGATTGATATTTAAAAAAGGGGAAATTTTCAAGAAAGTTGCGGAGTGCGATATTGTGGCGGCAATGATGGAAGAAATAAACAAAATGAAAGCATGAAACCTGTACGCACAAGCGGAAAATCAAGGATGCTTTTTACCACTTAAAAAAATGAATGAAATATAATCAACCGTCTTGCTTTTTAAGACGGTTAAATTTTTTTATAACATTTAGCAGGAATTTTAATGCTTATGTCGAATTAAGCATTATGACCTAACAGCTTTTGTGGCTGAGTTTTTTTTGTTAGAGCAATTAAAGGGGATTAAAAATGGCAGGTTATTATCCTGACGAGCTGATTAATGAAATAATAGCAGCCAATGATATTTATGATGTCGCCTCCATGTATCTTCCTCTCAAGAGGGCAGGCGGCAGTTATAAAGGCTTGTGTCCGTTTCATAGCGAGAAAACACCTTCATTTACAATATCAAGGGACAAGCAGCTTTTTCATTGTTTTGGCTGTGGTGAGGCAGGAACCTCTTTGCAGTTCATTATGAAAATTGAGAACCTTGATTTTATTGAATCTGTAAAATTTCTGGCCGATCGTGCAAAGATTAGTCTTCCGGAAGGAGACTCTGCTGCGCAAGATGCGGCAAATTACATCAAAAAGCAAAAGCTTCACAAGATATATGTAGAAGCGGCTAAGTATTATCACAATATGCTATGTAATGAGCAGGGGAAAAGTGCCAGAGCCTACCTTGGCGGGCGGCATATTGACATGAGTATTGCCGTAAAATTTGGCATTGGCTATGCACCAGATGGGTTTGATAGCTTATGCAATCACTTGAAAAGCGAAGGGTATGATGAATATACCATCGTGGATGCAGGGCTCGGTAGGAAAAGTGATAAAAATGATAAATTGTATGATTTTTTTAGAGACAGAGTCATGTTTCCCATTATTGATATTCGTGGGAATGTCATTGCCTTTGGCGGAAGAGTCATGCAAGGCACCGGCCCGAAATACCTCAACTCGGCAGATAGTCTTATCTTTAATAAAAGTCAAACACTCTTTGCGTTGCATATGGCACGCCATTCATGCAGAGAGCGGCTAATTTTGTGTGAGGGGTATATGGATGTCATCGCACTGCATAAAAGTGGCATTACAAACGCCGTAGCTGCGCTTGGCACGGCGTTTACCGCACAGCATGCACGAATTATTTCTCGATATACCGGAGAAGCACTGCTATGCTACGACAGTGATGATGCAGGTAAAAAAGCCACCCAAAATGCAATTGAAATGATTGAGGCAGTGGGTGTTCGCGTTCGGGTGATTGAGTTAGAAGGGGCAAAGGACCCGGATGAATATATTGCACAAAAAGGTGCAGACAAGTTCAGAAGCATTTTGGAGGACACCAAGTCTGCTACTATGTATGCGGTAGATCAACTGAAAAAACGGTATGATATGAATGACACGGAACAGCGTGTGATGTTGGTATCCGGCATGGCGGGTGTGTTTGCTAAAATAAAAAATCCCATTGAAATGGAAATCATGGTGAAGGAAGCGGCGGCCCAAGCCGGCATTAGTGCAGAGGCAATTTTTGCCGAAATTAACAGGTTAAGGTATAAAGATGGGCAAAAAAGGAATACTGGATATCAAAGGGAGGATAGAAGCAAAATCATTCATTATGGTGAGCAGCAGCCTACATCCACTGTTAATCCGGAATGCATGCTTGCGGCAATCCTGTGTGATTATCCCAAAGCATACAAAATGATGAAGGGGGAAATAGGGCCTGATTTTTTTGAGGATGAGGCATGCAAAGCGTTTATTATGAAGATGTATCATTGCTTAGAAAATGACGAAAAGGTGGACCACGCAACCATTCTTGCATCCATTGATGCAGAATATGCAAAAAAAATGGCAGCAGTCATGCTTCGTGCTGTGCCGTATGAGGACCCAATGAGGGCAGCACGCCAGATTATGGATAGCATTAAAGAGAAGAGAGCAAAGAAGGCGATAAAGGAGGTCAATGATCCTTATGAGCTGGATAAATACATAAAGTCTCTATCGAAGAAACAATAGAATGCGGGCAAATCCCGGGGAAGGTGTTGTTTAAATGGATAATAATGTTGAAAATATGATAGATTCCTCCACTGAAAGCAGTGAAGCAAAAAAAATAGTGATTAAAAATCTCATTGATCTTGGTAAGAAAAAAGGGTTGCTTACGATTAAAGAAATTCAAGAAGCACTGTGTGAATTTGAGCTTGATACGGAACAAATCGATACCATTTACGAAAGCTTTGAAAGCATGGGGATTGAAGTGGTAGAGGATATCGACAAGGAGCTGGAAGAAATTCAAAGCAGCGGAGAAGAAAAGATTGACCTTACGCTGCCAGAAGGCATTAGTATTGATGATCCGGTTAGAATGTATTTGAAGGAAATTGGGAAAGTTCCCTTGCTCAGTTCCGAAGATGAAAGTGAGCTTGCCAGAAAGATGTTAGAGGGAGATGAAGAATCTCGCCGCAAGCTTGCCGAGGCCAATTTGAGGTTGGTCGTCAGCATTGCAAAACGATATGTGGGACGAGGGATGATGTTTCTGGATTTAATTCAGGAAGGGAACTTGGGTCTGATTAAAGCGGTGGAAAAGTTTGACCATAATAAGGGATATAAATTTTCAACATATGCAACCTGGTGGATTCGGCAGGCCATTACCAGGGCAATTGCAGATCAGGCAAGAACAATACGTATACCGGTGCACATGGTAGAGACCATCAATAAAATAATACGCGAATCCAGAAGACTGTTGCAAGAATATGGCAGAGAACCTACGGCGGACGAGCTTGCCAAGGAACTGAACATGTCATATGACAAGGTTCGTGAGATCATGAAGATTGCACAAGAGCCTGTTTCTCTTGAAACACCCATTGGTGAGGAGGAAGACAGTCATTTGGGCGATTTTATTCCGGATGAGGATGCACCTGCGCCTGCGGAAGCTGCCTCATATATGCTTCTGCGAGAACAGCTTAAGGATGTGCTGGACACACTCACCTCCAGAGAATCTAGGGTCTTAAAGCTTCGTTTTGGCTTGGAGGATGGTCGTGCTCGTACACTAGAGGAGGTTGGAAAGGAATTCAACGTCACTCGTGAGCGTATTCGCCAAATTGAGGCAAAAGCCTTGCGTAAACTTCGTCATCCATGTAGAAGTAAAAAGTTGAAGGATTATCTATAAATAAGCATGTAAATAAGAAGTGAAGAGGGTGGAGGTTTCCACCCTCTTTTCATGTATCATAGGGCATCGCAGATGCTCAAAATCAATTGCTTTGAAATTGGTATTGTCAAATGGAGGGTAAAATGGTATAATATGAATAAAGGAGAATGTTATGCAAAAAATTCCGCTGACTCCACGTATGAAGGAAATATGTGCAATGGTTGATAATGGTGCAAAAGTCGCAGATATCGGAACCGACCACGCTTATATTCCCATATTTCTTATTTGTCAAAAAATAATTACATATGCCGTTGCATCGGATTTGCGCCCAGGCCCATTGGAGCAAGCAAAGCAGCACCTTATGCGATATGGCGCCTCCTCTTGCGTTCGTTTGTGCTTGGCAAATGGGCTGGAAGGAATTGAGCCAAATGAGGTGGATACAGCAATCCTTGCCGGTATGGGGGGAGAACTGATTACCAAGCTTATTTCGGCATCTATTCCGGTGGGCATACAGTGCCTGCTACTTCAGCCGATGACCCATCCGGAGCTTATCAGAGAGAATATTGCAAAGGTGGGGTTCACTATTTCGCAAGAAAAACTGGTCAAAGAAGGCAGGAAGCTTTATGTTGTGATGAAAGCGAAAAGAGGGGAAGGCGCGCCCTGTGGCAGGAGGCAGCAGTACTTTTCTTCTTTGCTATATGATGACCCATTGTTTGAGACTTTTATAATAAAAGAACAAAAACGTGCCAAAGCGGCACTGGCAGGTATGGAAAAAAGCGATAAGTGGAGCGAAGAAGCAGACAGGATGAAATGGATTGTTGAAACAACGGAGGAACTATTATGCCAAAGGTAAAAGAGATTATCCTAGAAATTGAAAAAGTGGCACCCACCTATCTTGCAGAAGGGTGGGATAATCCCGGCCTTCAAACGGGAAGCATGGAGCAAGAGGTGCACAAGGTTTTACTTGCGCTTGATGCGGATGAGGAAGTGGCAAGGGAAGCTGTGCAAATCGGTGCAGACCTTGTGCTGACGCATCATCCGCTTATTTTCAGAGCCATAAAAAGTGTGACAGATGCAACTTCGCAGGGCAGGTCACTGTTGCTGCTGGCATCCAAAGGAATTGCTTTATATAGTGCGCATACGAATTTGGATTCTGCAAAGGGCGGTCTTAATGATGAGATGGCAGAGCGTTTGGGACTTTGCGAGATTACAATGCCGGCACAATCGGAAATTCAAATGTGCAGAGTGGGCTCGCTTCCACAAAAGCTATCTTTTCATGCATTTGTCATGCAGGTTAAAAGCAAGCTTGCCTTGAAACAAGTGATGGTTGTGGGCGATTTTAATAAAAGTATTTCAAAGGTATCCGTATGCACGGGCAGCGGAAGTGACTTGATCTGCGAGGAGCTTGCCGGCATATCGGATGTGTTTGTCACGGGAGAGCTGAAGTATGCCGCTATAAAAGAAGCACACGCTTTGGGATTGTGCCTTATCGGAGCAGGGCACTATGAGACGGAAATCGTGGTTACACAGCTATTTCTCAAAATCATCGAACAATATGCGCCAAATGTGGAAATTGTGATTTCAAAGGAAAATAAGAACCCTTGCCAATACCTATAAAAAACGGGTAAAAATCACGGAATTCTGTGAATAATGAATTGACAAAACATGCCTATTGTGCTATATTGTATTTAAGAAAATAACAACATAAAAAGAAATATGCAGAGGAAATGATTATGAAAAAAGCACTCATTATTGCAAGCATCGTTATTGTAGCACTTTTTATTACCGGATATTATACAGTGGATTATTTATTTTCGGAAATTTTCATTGGGAAAATGATTACTGGCAGTCAATTGCAGATCAAATCTAATCCAGACATTTCTTCGAAAGCAAACCCAACGGAAGCTTCACCAGAGAATGCGACGGGGCAAGTGGAGGACAATCAAAATACAGGTGAAAATAATGAACAAAGCAAGCCTACCTCTCCACCGGCTAAGATTTCGGCTGCGCAGGTGGTCAGTTCACCGGTTTTAATGAGCAAGCTTGAAAAAATTGTATCTTCAAGAGATAAAGCAGAGGCTATGCACATTGTGATGAGTTGCTTTTCCAAGGCGGAACTAAGTGCATATTCAAAATTAGCAAAGGACGGCCTGAGCAGCGAAGAAAGATCGCAGATATCACAAGAGGCAAGCCGTAGACTCACGGGAGATAAAAGAGCACAGCTCATGCAAATTGTAGAAAAATATTTGGATCAATTGCAGTAAAAGTTGAAAACAGGTATGATTGATGATAATTGCATCCCATTTTTATAAGATGGTTTTATCAGGAAGAATAGAGGAAGACGATTGATGAAAATAAAAAGAATAATAGCATTATGCCTTATTGTGGCTATGCTTATCGTATTGCTATGTGTGCTGCCTATTCAGGCATCAGCCGGAACGGATCCTACCCTCACCATGATGTATACTGCAATTACCTGGGAAAACGCTGCAAAAAGAGCGAACTTTGCAAATAACGCCATTGCAAAAGTAGCGATGGCTACCACGGAGGCGGAGCTGGATGCTTCTGCTGTCTCCTTAGCAAAAACAGAGTTTGCAGGTGTTTTATCGGAAGCGCAGATTAAAAGTGCTTTTCTTACTTATGCAAAGGCAAGGCCATTTGCCAAGGCGGCTTACTTTAGGCTTGTGATCAATGGCTGTGATGGCATAAGCGATGATCTAAGTTTATTTTCTACCATTAAAAATAAAATTAATGTGGATATTACAGGCAATGAATCGGACAATCGAGGCTTGCAATTTGCACTATTATTTATGCAAATGGTAGTGCAAATGGATGTAGGCGGCAGCGTGATTGGCACCATATGCAATCACAGTAGTAGTGGTGTTGATTTTTTTGTGAGAAGTGATATTCCCACCGATAGGAGAAACATTGCCATTGAAAAAATCAATTCACTGTTTGACATTATACCTGATTTTTCGAGCGCGGCATTGTCTACCTATGCTGTTGATCCTGATGTATCCATATCTGGCATTCCAAATAGCGATAATATTTTGGGTAAGTTTATGACATATACCGCAGCCATCGTCAACGCTGCCCCTAGTGAACAGATTAATGCTTTCTGCACTTTTCTTCGAAAATACAGTCCGGTTGCAAATCGAAAGATGGTATATATTGTGAACGACTATCCTGGGAATATCTCTACGCCCACAGCTACCCCTCCCGCCACTCCCATTCCTACGAGTACGCCAAGACCACCTTCCGGCAACGCAGGCTCTGCAGGGGCAAATCCGACTCCTACAGCCACGCCTTTCGCTATTCCAACCCCTGCTGAAGCAAATCAGCCAACCCCTACTCCTACCGAGCAACCGGGTACTATCACCGGCGGACGATTTAAAGATATTCCAAAAAGCATGGACTGGGCACTTGCACCCATTGAAAGAATGGCGGGCAAGGGCTATTTGAAAGGCGTCACTTCGGATATGTATGACCCTACTAGCGGACTAAAACGCGGTGACATTGCAGTTATCATGGATCGAATTTTTACGCTACCTATGGCCGATGAACTTATATTTCAAGATGTTCCTGCCAATTCCTATTATGCCGATGCCATTAAAAGAGCTTATCAGGCCAAATATATCAATGGAATTAGTGCAGATGAGTACAAACCGGAGGCAACTATTTCCAGGCAGGATTTTATGACTATAATGAGTCGTGCACTTGTAGCGCAAGGCTTTTATAACGTGCCGGAGGACTTATCCATTTTAGAACAATTTGGGGATGAAGATGAGATTGCCGAATATGCAAGGCCATATGTGGCACTGCTTGTTATTCAGCATTTGATTATCGGGGATAATGCCAATCATATCAATCCCACCAATACCATCAATCGTGCAGAGGCAGCAGTATTGATGGATAGAGTAATGACCGCTATTAAAAAGTAAAAACAACCGGCCGCTTGGCCGGTTTAAAAATAAAATATACCTCTTTTTTTGATACGATATGTGTTTTGATTAAGAAAATAAGCGTGATGCAAAGCCTTGTAAAATAAATTTGTTCAAACATTCATTATACCGGATTGGCTTTTTGATGGCCTTTTTTGGCTTTGCCCTGAATTTGAGCCACAGGGGTGACATTATTTTTGGGGATATGCGTTTTATGGTTGCTTTCGGTGCCATGCGGCTCCTTAGGGTCAGGTCTTCTCATTCCTGCCTTTGCCATAGAAACCCTCCTTACACATCGTTATTTGTTACAGAGTGCTTTTTTGCATTTTTATTCTGATTTTGATTTTCACCAGCAATGCTTTTTTTACCTTTGGATTTTTCCTTGCGAGCATTTTTGTTATCGATCTGGCTGTCTTTTGGCATAACCATCCTCCTTTGTTCATATGAATTTAGTTGATCAGAGCTTTTGCGACAATAAAAGGGAAACGATGCATGATTTGCTTTAAAATATCACATAGGTATTATGCACCATTTAATCAAAATTATTACGATGTTGCTACATATTATGATAATACTGCGTATGTGACTGGCCAAAAGAGCATCAATGGGGAATAATATGATTAAGTTGGCATTTTATGATGTTTTTTATTGCGTTTTGTTATTGACAAATTAAGATAAATTTATTATTATTAAATATATAATAATTATTTAAAGTTTATATTAACAGGAGGTATGCAGATGCTACAAGCTTCTGGCGAAGAAATAAAGGCAGCAGACAAGAAAAAGAATAATAGAAAAATGAAAAAAGTGATTTTGGCGAGCATTATTGTGATTGTTGTTATTTTCATTGCTATAGGATTAGCCGCGGTTTCCGGTTCTATGCAACCTTTGGAGAATAAAATTGCACAAGGTGTTACAATCCATGGCATTTCCGTTGGTGGTGCTACCATGGAGGAAGCAAAGGCGCTAGTTGCGGAAAAGCTTGATTTGCAGTATCGTGAAGAGAAAATAATTTTAAAGTTTGCAGAAAGCACAACCAAGACCGCGCTCATTGAAATGGTCAAGGAAATCAATATACAAAATGCGGTGCAGCTTGCATACGATGTTGGCAGAAGTGGCAACCCTTTGCAAAAATACATAAAGCTTCGCGGTGCGAAATCAGGCAAAATCAATTTACAGGCAGAGATTGTGATTGATGAAGCAGCAACCATACTGATGATTGATGCGTTTGAAAGCGAAATGGAAAACCCTATGGTGCAAAGCAGCTATAGAATAAATGACGATCGTCTCATTTTATCAAATGGTAAAAGTGGAGAAGTCTTGGATAAGCAAAAAACCTTTGAAAAAATATCAAACGTACTTCTTTTGGGAAAAGGCGCAGAGGTTACCATCGATATTTCAACTGCGCAGCCGGATAAATTTGATGTGGATAAACTGTATAGTGAAGTTTGCAAGCCACCAGTTGATGCCAAGTACGAGGTTGTCGGTGGGCAAGGCATTTTCACGATGAGCAGACCGGGTTATTTATTTAACAAAGCAGAGGTAGCAAAAGTGCTCAAAGAAAATATTGATAACCCTGAGAGTTATTTTATAAAGATGGAATTAATTGAGCCAAAAGTAAAGGATGAGGCAGTGCTCGGAAATTTGTTTCATGAAGAAGTGGCGGGATTTTCTTCTATGCTCGCCTCAGCAGGTCCCGAAAGATACAATAATGTAAAGATTGCAACCATGAGTGTGAATGGAACCATCCTCAATCCGGGTGATGTTTTTTCATATAACAAAGCCATTGGAGCGGTAACAGCTGCTAGAGGATATAAGGTTGCGACTGTATTTGTAAACGGCAAGAAAGAGAAAGATGTTGGCGGCGGTGTGTGCCAAGTTTCTTCCACCATTTACTGTGCAGCCCTACAAGGCAATCTTGAAATCGTGAAACGGTACAATCATTCTTTGCCGGTGGGGTATGTTCCATTAGGGCAGGATGCGACGGTGAGTAGCGGCCCTGTTGATTTTCAGTTTCGCAATACAACAGGGTATCCTATGAAGGTTGTGGCAAGCTTATCGGGAAGCAAACTCACCATAAGGCTAATGGGTTATCGTGAGGATAAAAGCATCAGCATTAAAATGGAGAACATCACCATGAGTACCCTTGAACCCAAAACCATCACAAACGAGGATGCATCCTTGCCTGCAGGGAGCACGGTTGTGGATGAAAAAGGAAGTAAAGGGTTTGTTATTGATACCTATAAGAACGTCTATAAAAATGGCCAGCATATCAAACGAGAATTTATATCAAGAAGCACATATAAACCCATTGACAGAGTGGAGCGAGTATCAAAGGTAAAGGCTGTGGATGCAAATGTCGTGCAGGGTACTCAGCCAACGGCTCCGGCCGGCGTGGTGGCCACAAATGAGCCAACCGCTACGGTAAGGCCTACAGAACCTGAAAAGACCAAGGAAGGCAGCATAGCGCCGGTTGTGACCGAAAGTAGCGTGCAACCACAGTTGCCAATCGCAACCGCAGCAGAGCACATATTGCCTACGCCGTAAACCGAAATATCCTAAAAAAATGGGGTCGATTTTTTGCAAAATCGGCCCCATTAACTTTTATTTACATGAGATTACAAATGCTCCGCGATGCTGTAAATGAGCTCTTCGGTATCATCAATGCCAAGACAAGCATCTGTGATGGATTTTCCGAAAACATGATCACCTACATTTTGGCAACCCTCTACAATATAGCTTTCAATCATCACACCTCGTACAAGCTTGCGTATTTCGGGTGATAAGGATCTACTGTGCATAACCTCATTGATAATACGGGGCTGCTGATCATATTTTTTACCTGAATTAGCATGGTTTGCATCCACAATGACCGCTTTGTTTTCAAGCTCTCGCTTCTCATACATTTGATGAAGCAAATATAAATCCTCAAAGTGATAATTGGGTATGCTTTTGCCATAATGATTAATGGCTCCTCGCAAAATGGTATGCGCATATGGATTGCCAAAGGTTTTTACCTCATAGCCTTGATAAATAAAGGTATGACCATATTGAGCGGCTACCACTGAGTTTAGCATAATAGACATATCACCACTGGTTGGGTTTTTCATGCCGACTGGAATATCCATACCACTGACTGTGAGTCTGTGTTGCTGATTTTCCACAGAACGTGCGCCAATGGCCACATAAGACAAAATGTCTTCCAAGTAGGTGTAGTTTTCGGGATACAGCATTTCATCTGCCGGAGTAAAACCGGTTTCGGAAATAATGCGCAGATGCATGCGTCGCATGGCGATAATGCCGGATACCATATCCGGTTCCTTTTCGGGATCCGGCTGATGAAGGATACCTTTATAGCCTTCACCAGTGGTGCGAGGCTTATTGGTATACACCCGTGGCACAATAACAATGCGATCCGCCACATTTTCTTGAATTTTTGCAAGTCTGAGTGTGTACTCGCATACCGCATCCTCATTATCCGCAGAGCAAGGGCCTACAATTGCCAAAAACTTATCGGAGGCACCGGACAGAATATCACAAATTGCCTTGTCCTTCTCCTTTTTTATTTTAGCAAAGTGTGCCGGCATCGGGTATCGATCGATGATTTCCTTTGAAGAGGGAAGTCGTTTAATATATTGAAAGTTCATATTATTCAGTCCTTTTCGTTTGTATTGCTTGTTATGTACTTATTTTATAGCCAAAAGGCGGTAATTGTCAAGCAAAAAGCAATTGTTTTCTGCTTTTTGCACCAATGGTCTTTTCGTATATTATGCTAAGGTAGATAAGCTGGAAAGTGTTTTTGTTCCAAGGGATAAATCAACTGCACCCAAAGAGTCTTGAAGCTGGGTAATGTTTTTGCAACCTACAATGGGTAAAACCGGAAAATGAGGAGTGGACATTAAGTAAGAAAGAATAACCGCTGTAACGGATTTTCCCATATCAGCTGCAATTTTCAATGCTTTCTCATAGGCCACTTCGTTTTCTTTGCTCATATACCGCTCAAGTGCCTTTGGACTCAGTGCTTCCTTGCCGCCCAAGGACAATGTGGTGAAAAAGCCTTTGGCCTGGGGTGCATATGCAAATACACACATGCCGCTATCCTTATAGAAGGTATATTCCTGCTGATCCATTTCAACCAAAGTGGTATCGTCAATGCTTTGAGGATTGGTTTTTGCAAGGCTCCATTTTATTTGGCTTGCCACAAAAGATTGGAGTTTATCCATTTTGGCATATGCATCGGCCTGTATGATGCGGTCGCTTTTCCAATTTGAGCATCCAAAAGTGCGGATTTTGCCTTTTTTGACCATGCGGTTTAAAGCGTATATGATTTCTTCAACAGGGACAAGATTGCTATCGCGATGCAAAAAACAAATATCAATATAATCGGTCATCAGCGCACGCAAGCTTTTATCAATATCCTGCTCAATTTCCGCTAAAGATAAACGAGGCACATCCATTGTGGCAAGGGACGGATGCGCGCATTTGGTGGAAATAATCATTTTATTTCGCATATTACGCTTTTTCATCCACTTTCCGATAGTTTCTTCGCTTTTGCCTTCCATACCATCAATCCAAACCGCATACATGCGGGCGGTATCGATAATATTTCCACCACAAGCCGCGTACCAATCCATCATGGCAAATGAATCGGATTCACTGACCAAGCTGCCAAAACAGTCACTCCCAAGGCAGATAGGGAAGATATCTTTTATGTGCGAAATGCGAATAAAATTCATGCCAAAACCCTCCGTATACCAGATTATTTTATTATACATAAAAACCTCATGAATGTCAAATGATAAAAGGCGTGTTTGAACGCCTTTTATCATTTGTAGCACATTAAAAATAGGTGCATCAAAAATATCAATCATTTGATGCACCTTTTATATAAAGCGGCAAGTGGCCGCATAAGAGGGAAGTACACTAATATGATATTCATTTAATGAAAAAGTGTGAGAGGCAAAAGAGACTAAGCGCACAAAAAATCTTTCGGTATTGACCTTTATTGCACGATGCGATACAATAAAGGCAACAAATGAAAAGGAGCATAACATGTTTGTTGCAAAGCCGAATTTACCCATTTGTGCAGGTACCGTCCTTCTGGATAGATGCGCACCACCGTCTGTACAAAATGCACTGACTGCCATGAATGTAAAAATCATTCATTCCGGCATAATCAAAACCATTACATCTGCAGTATCTACACATCCCGATATGAGCCTGCATCATGTGGGCGAAAATGTTTTTGTTTGCAGCAAAGCGCTCTATGATTATTATCAAAGCGTTCTTCCGGGCAATATCATTCTCCACTGTGGCAGTAGCACACTTGGCGGGAACTATCCCGATGATATTGCATATAATATAGCAAGGGTGGGCAGATATGCAATACATCATTTAAAATATACGGACCCTGTGATCCGCAGCTTACTTGAAAAGCAAAATGTTACATTTATTCATGTATCACAAGGATATTCAAAATGCTCTGTATGTTTGGTGGCGGAAAATGCAATAATAACAGCTGACAGAGGCATTGCAAGCGCGGCCTCTTACGAGCATATCGATGTTCTTCTCATTACGCCCGGCAGTATTGAGCTGCGTGGGATGGAGCATGGATTTATTGGTGGCGCAAGCGGATTATTGAAGAAGCATACGCTTTTATTTGCAGGCAACATTGCCGCTCATCCGGATTTTGGTGCAATTGATGCATTTTGCAATCGGTATGGTACGCAAATTGTTTCACTATCAAATGATAATCTCGTAGATATAGGCTCGATTATACCGATAATGGAGGGATGACCATCGTGCATAAAAAGATAATGGTCGGGACGAATAGCGATCCCACGGGACTTTACGCACTCATTGCAAACCAGCTTCAGGAGAAGAATGTGCAAACAGAGCTTGTAGAAAATAACATTAGTGTTCATATAGACAGCGGCCAAGAACAAGACATCAAGCCACTCATCGCCAAGGCAGCAGGCAATTATATTGTTGATGAATTGGAACAAAACGTGGTATCCAAGGTGTTAAAGAGCGAATACGCCTATTTTTCACCTCATGAATACAGAGAAATTATGATGGATGTAAAAAAGAGACTGAGTGAAAACGCAGATGACGACATGTTTTTAAAGAAAAGAAAAAATGTCATAATCAAGCGCATTGAAGAATATCTTTTAGACAAGGATACCATCATCATTGATGGGTTTTTATCCTTTCGGCTGCGTGATTATATTGATGCCATCGGGGATATAACACATCGCAGTACAGATGATTTTTTAATGACGAAGGAGTATAATGAATTTTTGAATTTATTAAAATATTTTGTGAGCGTCCAAGATTGCAGAATTGATTTTGTCAATGTGATCGCCACAGGGGATGGTCGATATATATTAACAGACCGCCATCAAAATCCCTTGGAGGATGAAGAAACACTCAGCTTCATTCAGGAGATGGGCAGTGGTGCATTAGAGCCGGATGATATGCTCATCAGCTCGCTCATTAGCCTCTCGCCCGGAGAAATTGTGCTGCATAATGCATCTTGCGCAAAAAAGGAAATGGTCAGCACCATTGAAAAGGTATTTGAAGGCAAGGTAAAGCGATGTGAAGGCTGCGATTTATGTAAAATAGGCGGAAAAAAAGGCGGCCCATTACAATGACCGCCTTTTTCTTTAGAATTGGACCCGATGTTACAAAGCCTTTGTGAATAGCTTACTTATTCAAGGATATAAGTTGTGCCATCTTCTCCTGCGGTAATATGCAAAATATCTGCTGTGGTGCGCAAGTTTTCCGCCAAAACAGGTTCTGCCGGCACAAGCGAAATATATCGAACGCCGTCACGTACGGTGACTTTTGTTATTTGGTCTTTAAAAACGATAAATGGCACAATTTTGCGATCACATAAATACTGCTTCACAAGGCTTTCAAAGGCCTTTTGTTCCTGCAAATCAGCAAAGGAATAAGGCGCAGACAGAACAATCACGGCGCAGGGAGTGGACATGTTTTTTACTTGCTCGTAAAACAGCTTCCACTGCTCCGGATTTTTTCTTATCACTCCGTCGGTATTATCCAGTCTGATGATGGTGAAATTCTCGGTTTTCTTGACCGAACCGGCTTTTGGCATTGAAGTTGCATTTGTCGGCGGCGGGATTTTGGCAAGGCTTCCTCTTGGAGTAAGGTTCATGGACAAGCGGCTTTTGGCCATGGCCCATTCTGTTTTATATAAAACAAGGTAGTCAAACATACTCGCAGGTGAATCTACTCCGGAGGTAAATGATATTGTCTCGCCGCTTCCTTTTTGAAAGCGATAATCGGTATATACAGGCGAGGATTGCGCAGGGGAGGAAATAGATAGATTATCGACATATATTGCTCCGGAGGATAGAACGCTCACATCCGGCTGCACAAGATATATTCTGGTAAGCTTAGCCGGAAGGGGAATATCTGCAGGCAGGGAAAAGCTCAGTTGCTTTGGCCCATTAAAATCCACTTTATTATATAGCGTAAATCGATGAATTTCTCCTTTTTGATCCACCACCATCATTCGCAGCCACTGCTGATTTTTGGCAGAGGCAAAAACATCCATGGCAATGGTAGAATTTGCATTCGTAATTACAGGCGGCGTATCAAAGGCAATGGCAGCAGACTGAAGCTGAGAATGTTCTATAGAAAAATCATACGATAGCATGCCTGAAAACGAACCTTCAGATTTTTGCGCTTTGGACAATTCATATTGACAGGGTACAAAAGCCGGATAAGCAAGTGCTTTGGCATTTAGCGTTTCAAAGCCATCGAAAAAAGTTCGTAGTAGCACAGATGAATTGCCCGGCGTATCAATATATACCGAAGCGGTAGCGGTAGCATTTCCTGCCTGAAGGGTAATCATATCTGTGCCCTGTTTATCGGCAATCAGCCCGCTATCACTTAAACGCACAAGATTGTTTTTACTTGCAAATGATATATACATAGGATTAATTTGTACACTGTGTCCATCCTTGCTAATCCCGATAAGAGAAAGGGGAGAGATCTGCCCTTTTTTTAGCGTATAGATTAAAGCATCGGTTTTGAGTATGGATGGTGCGTCAAGTACGTCCAAGACAACATTGGCGCTCTTGCCGTTATATGACGCTTCAATGGTGACCCTGCCGGGGAGAGCAGGATAATAGACATTACCAAGCATTTTGCCGTTATTTTCTTTTATACGAAAGCTGATTTTTTGCGTATCAACAGGTAAAATGTTACCTGCGCCGTCATACACGGCAGAGCCTATAGCAACACCGGCGCCACAAAAAGCATAGGAGCTATAAGCAGAAAGAACAATGCCCTCCGCCGTGCCACCTTTTGCCTGCGAGCGTAGCGCTGCGGCGTTGATGACCTTGCGACTTGGATTTTCGGAAGGGGTATTGACAACCTCCACCTTATCCTTGCCAATGGGCTTTGCCACCATTTGCGTTGAGCCGCCGCCATCTAAGTTTATCGCGTTATACACGCCGAAATCCACTAAAAAAGTACGAAGTTCCTCTAAGCTCATCCCTATGCTACCACCTGCCCCTCTTCCATCCACGGTTACAAGGTACAGCTTTTTACCGGTGCTATCTATGCCAATTGCGCTCCGTGGATGCCGCCCTGCGATATTTGGGATAAGCTTTGTGAATTTTCCGTCTTTTAGTAATATTGTACCACCGCCAATTGCCAGCTCGGGAGAAATCTGAGGTGAAATGGAAATGGAAAAAGTCATCTTTCCACCAATTTTTATTTGGCTACGAAGAGAAGCGATTTCATCCAGATAACCGACAATAACATATCCGTTTTTTGGTATTTTTGCAGGAGGAAGATTACTACGAATATCAGTAATGACATCCTTTTCTACCACGATTTCAATCAAACCATTGCTAAGGGTACCTCTGGAATATTCGCCCCATTTTGGCGTGTAGAGCACAAGTTCCTTGGCTGTTTTTTCCACTTGATTGATATGGTTCACGGGATAGATGGTGCCATCTTCATAGGTAATGGACATGCTACTTGAAAAATAATCCAGCACAAAGCCGCCATCTTTTGAATAAACAAAGGAGGCGAGTGTCTCATCGGTGGACGGCGAAGTGATGATTTCGTCATCTACGGCATCAAACCCCACGCCATATCCGCCATTTGGATAATCTCCCACATACCCGAAAAACTCCGCATTGATAGCCGCAACAGCCTCATTGGCATTGGCAAGTGCTTCTACTGTGTCTCTTCTGGATACGCCCAGGGGCGAGTATAGAAGTGCAAGAGAAAGGGATGGTTCTGATAAATCCGCTTCAATCACATTGATATTTTGCCAGCCATCGGCTGTGAGATTGTGAATGCTCTTTCGCACAACACCCTTTACCACCGGCACCGCGGAGTTGTTAGAATATAAAATGTCTGCAGCAAAAACATTGGTGCAAAACATAAAAAAGACAGTCATGAATAGAACCAATCGTTTGTTCATTAGCATCCTCCGAATTTTTTATTGCATTTAGGCATTGTCCTCAAAGGTGATTTGCATGTCATTTTCCTTGTTGTATGATAATCCAAAGTGTTCATATGCAAGCCTGGTTGCAATTCTGCCTCGAGGTGTACGATTAATAAAACCCAGCTGCATGAGAAATGGCTCATAAACATCTTCAATGGTATTGCTTTCCTCTCCGATGGTTGCTGCCAAGGTATCAAGCCCGACCGGTCCGCCGTCAAAGGCCTTAATAATGGTATGAATCATGCGCCTGTCCACCGAATCCAAACACAATTTGTCAATTTCAAACAGGTTAAGCGCATTGTCTGCTACTTGAGGCGTGATTATTCCGTCCGATCGAATTTGCGCATAATCACGTACTCTTTTTAGCAGTCTGTTGGCAATGCGTGGGGTGCCACGAGAACGGGAGGCAATTTCAGCCGCTCCGCGGGGAAGAATGTTCACACCCAATATTCCGGCGGAACGATTGACAATTTGCGTAAGCTCTGCCATAGAATACAGCTCCAAACGGCTGATTACGCCAAAACGATCACGAAGTGGAGAGGTCAAAAGACCAAGGCGAGTGGTTGCACCAATTAAGGTAAACTGAGGCAAATCAATGCGAATGGAGCGCGCACCGGGGCCTTTTCCAATCATGATATCCAGTGCATAGTCCTCCATGGCAGGATACAGCACTTCCTCCACACTTCTGGAGAGTCTGTGGATTTCATCTATAAAAAGAATATCGCCGGGGGCAAGGTTGGTTAAAATAGCGGCAAGATCGCCGGGGCGTTCTATAGCAGGCCCCGAAGTAATTCTGAAATTCACATTCATTTCATTGGATATAATGCCTGCAAGGGTGGTTTTCCCAAGCCCGGGAGGGCCGTATAACAGCACGTGATCCAGTGCTTCCTTGCGTTGCATGGCAGCCTGAATAAATATCGTAAGGGTTTCCTTTGCTTTTTGTTGCCCGATGTATTCCTCAAACCGCCGCGGACGTAAGGAAAACTCAATATCAGCATCCTCACCCATCATTCCGGTGGTTAATATGCGCTCTTCATCCATAAAACAATCCATCCTTTCGGTTTATGCTACATTAAAAGCTTCAGTGCATTCTTAATAATTTCTTCCACGCTATCTCCATCCGATGCCGAAACCGCTTTTTTGGCCTCCGAAGGTGAATAGCCCAGCACTGCCAGTGCTCCTAGCGCTTCCTGATGCATATTGCCGCCGCTACTGGGAATATTGATATTTTGCATATCCTGCTCACCAAAGCTTTTGCTCACCTTGTCCTTTAGCTCAAGGATGATGCGCTGCGAAATCTTGAGCCCCACGCCGTGCGCCGCAGAAATTGCCTTGGCATCATTGGAAGCGACAGCAAGGGCAAACTGGGAAGGGGTAAGCGTACTGAGCACCGAAAGTGCAGCCTTAGGGCCTACGCCGGATACGGACAAGAGCATTTCAAATGAGCTGCGCTCCTCTTGGGTAGGAAAGCCATATAAATCCATGGCATCCTCGCGCACCTGCATATGTGTATACAGCTTAATGCTGCTCCCGGCTCGTCCAATGCTAAATAAATGAGCAGTTGGCATAAACACCTTATACCCAATTCCACCCACATCAATCACTGCGTATTCCGAAGTTGTGCTATCTAAAATACCACTTAAAAAAGCAATCATGTTGTGCTCAACCCTTATTGTTTTATTTAGGTTTTTTGTAAGGATACCTATAAACCTCTCCTATGGCGATGAACAAATAGCGTG
>CAZQDP010000039.1:0-22024 GCA_964592375.1 uncultured Eubacteriales bacterium
CGTCACCAAAGGTACCCACGCTGGTAGCAGTCATAAACATATTGACAGCCGGAGGAAATGTAGTTCCATTTGTAATTGACAGTGCAAGGCTTTTGTTTCCGGCAGTACTTGGTACCATATAGTCGAATTCAAAAATTGTCTTCTCGGACTGAATGGAAAACCCTTTATATAAGCTTGCCATTTGCAAAGATAGCGGGCTCTTTGTGTATATCTCCATGCATCGTCCATTGGCACCACTGATACTCTCAGCAATCTTGCCGCCGGATTGTGCACCATTTATATAACCGGTATTTCCAAGTGCATATCCGACAGGTACACTACCTACTACAGAATTTTCAAAGTTATCCAAAATCAGCTCCCCGCTGCGAAGTGGCAAGGGGGTTGGCGTTGCTTCAAAAAGGGTAATGACTCCGTCATTTTGTGCTTCTTCAAGGGCTTGTGCCATAGCAGAAAAGCCGATGCATGAAAAAAGCATGCAAAGAAGAATAAATAACACACACGGTCTTTTTAACATCAAAAGTAACCTCCTAAAAAATCTGGTTATTGACCAATACTTTATTTATAAATATATCCACGACCCGAGCATCAAACTGCTTGCCGGAACATCGCATCAGTTCTGCGATTGCTTCTTCCTTCGTTTTTGCCGTTTGGTATGTCCTTTTCTTCGTCATGGCATCATATGCATCTGCAACTGCAATAATTCTTGCCTGCAAGGAGATCTCCTCACCGATGAGTCCTTTGGGATAGCCGCCGCCATCAAATCGCTCGTGATGCTCAAGAACAAAGGTTGCAATTTGTGAAAATTCATTGACTGAAGCAAGTATTCTGTATCCTATTTCGCAATGTCTTCTCATCTCTTGCCATTCTTCTTGGTCTAATCTATTTGCACTACTGAGTACCGTTTCGCCAATTCCGATTTTACCAATATCGTGCATTTGTCCTGCTAATCTCATTTTTTGTAAAGCCCATATTTTTTGCAATAGCTTCACAAGTAGAACCCACCCTATTGCTGTGCAGCATTTCCCGATTATTTTTTTCAAACAATGTATTCATAATTAAACCGATGGTTTTGCTACGCATGCTTGTGCTTTCAGAAAGCTTGTTTTTATACATATGATCTTCCGCTTTCATGAAGACCTCATCAATACTTTCAGCATGTTCATGCTTCACGGCGTAGCCCAAAGATACGGACAAAATAACATTCTGAGTCTTCTCTTGTTCAATTGCCCTCAGTATTCTTTCAATAATGAATTCCGCATTTTCCGCATTGGTTTTCGGCAACAAAAGAACAAATTCATCTCCGCCAATTCTTGCCACAATGTCATTCTCTCTGCATTCCCTTTTCAAAATATCGGAAACCTTTTGCAGTAGCAAATCACCTGTCAAATGCCCAAAAGCATCATTGGTTAGCTTTAATCCGTTCACATCGACCATGATAAGCGTAAGAGGATAAAACCGCTCATTATCAATTCTTTCTACTTCTTGCTCATAATACCTACGATTATATAATCCGGTGAGTTGGTCATGATAACTTAAATATTCAATCTCATCTTGTTTTTGTTTTTTCTCGGTAAAATCTCGAAATACCAATACCACACCGGTGATATTGCCTTTTTCATCTTTTACTGGCGCGGCACTATCCTCAATTGGCCTTTCAATGCCGTCTTTAGAAACTAAAATAGAATGATTAGCATGTTCCATAATATCGCCGGAATGGAGCACCGTATATACCGGATTTTCGCATTTTTCATGGGTGAACGCATCGATAATACAAAACACTTCTTCCATTGGCTTTCCATTCGCTTGCGCCTTAGACCATCCTGTTAAATATTCTGCAACTTTATTCATCAACAAAACATTTCCATTGGTATCGGTTGATATTATGCCGTCACCAACAGATAATAATGTAGTTTTAAATTGCTCCTTCTCAATAAACAAGTTTTCTTTTTGTCGATTAATCTCTTCAAGTGCCGCCGCAAATTTATTAAAGCCGATATTTAGTTCACCAATCTCATCTTTGCATTTCACAGGCAACCTTGTTTTTAAATCAACAACACCATTTTCAATCTGCACATACAGGTCTGCAACCTTTTTTACCGGCAACACATAGTTTCTTGAAAACAAAAACGCAATTAACCTAACTAGCCCAAAGCAAATAAAAAGGACCGTGCCGGTAATGAGGCCGATGATGTTGGTTTTTTTCGCTATCCTATCTTGAGAATAGGAGCCAAACAGAAGCCAGTTCGTATAGTCAGAGTGTTCAAAGTTGACAATGTAGTCCTGTCCCTCCATGTTCCAAAGAAAGTGCCCTCGCTCGGCATTTAGCTTTGCCAAAAAATCCTCATTTGCGTTTGTGCCTATGTTTGAGACATTATCATCACATACAATGCGGCCTCGATTATCGACAAGTGTAAAGTTGATGCCATAATCATCATTTACACTGAGCAGCTCTCGAAGGATATTGACATCATAATTAATCACCAGAACCCCCAAGGTTGTTTCGGCAGAAGAAGCGTAGTCTGTGTTCTTAATGAGTCGAACCACGGTAACCACCTTTTTGCTTGCTGAATGAATGTTAATATTGTCCTCTATGCCTGCCCAGTACATATTACTGCTCACGTTGCCGGCCTCTTCCGCAAGCCTTTTTTGAAGTGCATAATCAATATCCTCAGTATTTAAAGTATCCCCAACATGATAATGATTGCCGTTTGTACCGTAGATATCTATGGATATGATGCCATTAATATTTCTAAAGCTACTAAGAATATATCCTATCTTGGCCTGCGTAGCAAGCTTATTATATTCATCCTCGTTATCATATTGATTGAGCAGGGCATTTTTTATGTCGTCAACACCGGATATGTTGATCATAAGGCTTTCGATTTCTTTTGCGATAATTTCGAAATATTGCTTTTTATCAGACATAATTTGGGTTGCAAGACTGCGAACTTCAGCGCTGATTACCGAATTGGCAGTAAAAAACGATATGTATCCCACAATGGCGAGTGGGGCAATACTGATGAGAAGTAAATAAATAGCCATTTTCGTGGTAATACTATGCTTCATGCTGCGAAGACCATCATTCAAACGCCTAAAATAATTCATATACCCTCCAACCATAAAAAGAAATATTAGAGTTACTAAAATATCTATTTTACATGATTACAATTATGATAAGCGCTACTCTTGTGCATTGGAAAGATCAACAACCGTTACATCAATCATCGTTTCGAGAGGCACTTTTTCACCGCCAAGCATTTTTAAAGCATATTTAATTCCCGTGTAGCCCTGCAAGTCCGGCTGCTGGTCGATGGTTGCGACCATCCATCCTTCTTTGATCACTTTATTCGCCTCCGGCAAATTATCAAAAGCCGAGAGAAGAACATGCTTTTTATTGGAAACTTTCAGATATTGAACCACACCAAGTCCCATCATATCGTTTGCCGCAAATATCGCTTTAATATTGGGGTGCTTGTCAAATAAGTTTTCAATCACTGCGTTTGCCTCATCAATTTTCCAATTTGCGGTTTCAGATGCAACGATTTTAATATTTTTATTTTCAGAAAATGCCCGCTGTGCGCCCTTCTTCCTCATTTGAGCATTATTTGCACTGCGTATACCCTCAATAATCACCGCTTCAGAAGGTGTTTTAATCATTTTACTTATCTTTGAAGCCGAAAGATAGGCTGCCTGCTCATTATCCACACTGATAAATGGCACATCCTTCAAACCCGCTTGAGCCGACATATTAGCATCCAACTGATTATCAATATTCACAATAATAATTCCTGCATCCTGTGCTTTTTTTAGAATGGGGATAAGCTCCTTTGAATTACCGGGGGCAATCACAATTGCATCAATCTTTGACTTTATCAGTTCATCAACAATCGCTATCTGCTGGTCAATAGATGTCTCTTGAGCTCCGGTCTTGACGGTTAATTGAATTCCAAATTCCTTTTCCGCAGATCTAGCTCCCTTTTCCATTTCAATGAAAAATGGATTTGTCAAAGTTTTCATCACAAGTGCAATATTTTTTTCCTTATGGAATCACCCGATGGCGCCACCGTATTTTGAACATTTGGTGCAAGTGGATGATTACTTTTGTCTTTGTTTATACTGCAAGAAATAAATAGAACTGATAACAACAATAATAAAAATAAAGAAACGGATTTTTTCATTCGTAATTTCCTCCCAATATTCCGTTATTACGGATTATTTTTTTGAAAATATACAATCGCCAAACCTGCATAACACTCCCGTGATATATTTGCTAATCGATGTATAAACAGTTGCAACGCAAACCGTATTTGTAAGAGAAATGTAGCCATTATATTGATTTTAACACTTCTTTAGCAAAATTACAAGGCATTTATCAGATTTTGTCATTGTTTTCTTGTTTTTGCGTGCGTTTTTGGCTATCTCTTTTCCCAAGCGGAATGATCGCAAAAAAATTGCAATAATATTTGTACAAAATAAAAAACCTTTACAACAGATAATAAATATGCTAAAATAAGCTTAGATTTGTCTCGGTGGCCTAACGGATAAGGTAGCGGATTCCGGTTCCGCTGATGCGGGTTCGATTCCTGCCCGGGACGCCAAATGGCCGTGTCGATTTCTCGGCACGGCTTTTTTACTGCAAATTGACAAATGTAGGTGTTTGTGCTATATTGTAAATACCAAAAAACAGTGGAAGGAAGAATGAGCAGGATGAACGTGAAAGTTGAAAAAACGACATATGGCAGCTTTGGAAGCTGCATTTGCATTACCAATGGAAAGGTGGAGCTTTTTGCGACCTTAGAGCTTGGCCCGCGCATTATCAGGTTTGCACCGGTGGGCGGAGATAATATCATGTTCGAGGATGAAAAAAGAGAAATTAGTGTCAATATCGCAGAATATAAATGGTTTGACAGTGATACTTGGTACATATATGGTGGTCATCGGCTGTGGATTAGCCCCGAGGGTATGCCAAAGAGCTATTATTCCGACAATCATCCCGTGGCATATGAAATCATTCCTGGTGGCGTGCTATTAAAGCAGCGTACCCAAGAATACCTTCATATCGCACTTCAAATGAAGGTGGTCATGGAGGATAGTGGCAAGGTAACCGTTACGCATAGCATCACCAATCAATCTGGTTTTGAAGTGGAGCTTGCTCCTTGGGCACTGACCGTGCTTGCCAAGGGTGGTCGTGAGGCGGTTCCTCAGACAAGCCGAGAAACCGGTCTTCTGGGCAATCGTATACTTGCGCTCTGGCCATATTCCGATATGTCGGATAAGCGGGTTTCGTGGGGCAAAAAATTTACCGTACTTGCGCAAGATGCTGGTAGCAAGACCGCATTTAAGTTCGGTTCCACCAATGAGGATGGGTATGCCGCTTATTTTGTAAACAGCTGTATGTTTTTAAAGCAATACACCCATGTAGTAGGCGGAAACTATCCTGACTTTGGCGTGTCCTTTGAAACCTATACGAACAATCACATGCTGGAAATGGAAACCTTAGGACAGCTTGTTACCCTTGCGCACGGCGACGCTACGGAGCATACTGAAATCTGGCAATTGATTGACGGCGTTGCAGATCCTTGTGATGATGAGGGAGCGATAATAGATACCGTAGCAAAATATTTGTAAGCAGGCACATGCCCATTTTGAAAAATGGCGATGATTGTTTGCAACTTCGTAATAAGGGTATATATACTAGTTCATCTTTTTTTGTGCGTGATGGTCGCTTGCTTTGCGACAATCACGCACATCTTTTTGGGAGATGAAAATGAAGCTCTGCTGCAAATCCACAACTTAAACGCTATTTCTGCTCTTTTTACTGGTCATTTCATAATTCTGCAGAAAGGTAATAATTTTAAGCCATGCAGACTTCGTGTTGTTAAAATCGTTAAAATGCGCTTCCACATGCGTATGATAAAACTCAAGTTCTGTCAATATGTTTTCAAACTCAGCGTTTCTAAAATATTGGCACAACTTTGGAATAACATACGATAAATTCTCTTTCATTTTTGCAATTTCAGATGCATACTCACTTTTTTGCGTAATGTACAATAGGAGTGGTTTATATCGAGTCCAGCCAATTGCGGCTTTTAAAAATCGTTTTGTTATCGTTACGGAATCCGCGGTGATTGCTTTCAGTTTATTGGGCAGCACACCTAGGAGTAAATGTTCGTAAGTTGAAAACCCATCGTGAAAGGTGTAGCAGGGAACCTTAATAATATTACATTCTCCAATGCAGGTGCTTAAAAAGGTATCTTCTCCCCTTGCGCCAGGCGGATTATAAAATGGAAATAATTTTTTTGGATTTTTAAGGTTAAAGCCTAAATTTGCACCGGATACAAATTTCATCCCATTGATTTCTTTCACATTTTCTACAATTTCACTATTCATGATATCAAAATTCGCATAGGTAACGCCGCCATCATTCATTTTTTCTTTGACGGAATCCCACGAAATGATATCATTGCTAATTGCTTCAATGAACAATCTAAAATCATTTTCCGAAAGCACATTGTTAAAACTAAGTGATGGAATGGGAGAGATGTAGCCACAATGATGACCATGAGTCATATCGGCATTTTCAATATTTTTAATATGAGTAGAAAGAACCTCCTGTCCCTTCCATACAATGCTGTTGTTGATTTTTATCGTGGCCACGGGGTACTCATCATCATCAAGAAAAATAAGATAGTCCATTTTGTTCTTTAATGCAAAATACAAGACCGCATTCCGCTTCATTGCATAACCTTCGCCGAAAATCAGCTTGGCTTCCTTTAAACTAATGACCTTCTTTTCCGTCAGATATCGCACCTCGTTAGCGATGGAAGAATCACCTAAGTAATATGCGGAATCCACCATATCCAATATTTCTTCATCTGTAATCTTGTAGTCACTTGCTTTTGTACTCGTATACTTCAGATCATATGCAACAAAAAGGTGGAGCGCAACTTTTCGATTATCAATAAGGCCGGATTCATTCCAATTATCGACATACGCTTTTACCACGTTTTTAAAATTTTTGCGCCCTGTTACAAAACCAACGCCAACATTGAGCTTCTTCTTTTCAATTTTCATACTTCATCTCACGCTTTCCAATGTACTAAGTTCGGGTCCGTGTCCATAATTGAGTCATATTGCTCTTTTATGCCATAGATGGCATCCGGATCCAATTGCCGATATCGTGCAAATTTTTCGTTTCTGTCCCCTTGCGTGGACCATCCCAAATGCTGAATGCGAAATGCAGACTCAGCCACCGGAAACGAAAATGTATTGGCAGGAAATCTGCCGCAATGCTGCGAGAAATCATTCCATGTATAGTGAAACTCAGGCTGATATCGCATCAGAAACGGTTTGCATATCGCGTGTGCGTTCCAGTATTCGTCTTCGCGATAGTGGGTTTTATTCCACATATCATATAATCGAAATGAATAAAGATCATAATGTTTATCGTCAATCAATTTTTGAACATGGTTCCAAAATCCGGACTCTAACAATTCATCTGCATCCAGATTTAAAATCCAGTCGGGATTTGTTTTGACCGTTTCCTCCCATTGCATTTTGCGAAGGGAAGCTTCACTTGCAAACATAGAATGCTTATTTTCAATGATGCGTAAGGGAACGGAGCTTAATAATTCTCTGCACATTTGTACGGTATGATCACAGCTGCCGTCGTCTATAATCACAGCTTGTGCAATATGCCCTCTCAAACTTATTAAAACTTGCTTTAAATAACGATGTTCTTCGTTTTTTACTATCATAGAAAGCGTAATTTTATTTTCATTCTCCTTATACCGACGCACAAATGCAAGCGCATTTTTGTGCATGGCGACATACGCCGAAACGCCCTTCAAATCTTGTTCTCGATAGATATTGTATGCCGGAAAATGTGTATCAACAAAAAGAGGAATTCCAAGCACAGCGGCACGTATACAAAAAAAACGATCCTCACCGTGAATGGTTAAGTTTTTAATCGGCTCAAAGCTAACCCCTTTTAACAATGCCTTTCGGCTTAGCAGGGTGCATGCACCCAGCCCACCCACTTCATAGATGCCGGGCATTTTGAGCTGATTTAAAAATTTTGCTTGCCGATGGATCATTTCTTTTTCGCTGACATTTTCACCTAATCGCTTTGGCACCAAATCATATTCATCAAATAACCAAACATTAGGCTCTAACGCTTGGCCATGATGCCACTGACTCCAAAATATTTCCGATACAATATCTTTTTTTGACTGTATAAGATGCTCAATCAGGCCCGGATACAAAACCAAATCCGAGTCTACAAAAAATAGATAATCATATTGATTATCGATTGCATATTGAATAATCAAATTCTTATATTTTGCCACCTTTAGCATTAAACTATCATCCCAATGATGCGATTCCTCGTTGCACAGATATATCCCTTGCTCCTTGCCCGAAATAATAATCACCTTGGAGGTTTCTCTCTCAAAAGCAGACAACATACAACGGGAATGCTCATCAATATTATCATCAACAAACATATAATCAATGGAGATAGTATGCATGATTAAGTTTTTGATCGATGTGAGAAACTCCTGCAATATCTCCGGTTTTTGATAAACCGGACTACCGACCAATACGCGCATTTTATTCAAATTTTCCTCCTACAATGCCTTGCTGTTCACACTATTTTTTGATTGGCTTTTTTACAGTATCTTTCTCGATGAGTATTGCAGCTACTTCTACAGACTTATCCACAACCTTCTTTTTTTTCATCATCTTTTTTGGATTTTTATCTCCCATTTTACTGACCCCCTTTTTCTTTTATCATAAAAACATCCAGCGATTTACCTTCTGTGAAGACAAAAAAAGCCACATTTCAAGGAAAAGTGACTTTCAACATAGATATCAAATTGTAGCATTAGCCCCACTTCACCGCTGTGTGCCAATATTGTTATTATATCACTAAGTTAACATAATGTCAAGTCGAAGTCTCCTTATCCTCTTTCAAAGCATGGAAATATTTCTGATTACCTTAAATAATGAAGAATGAACGCAAATGTGATGAAATTGTGAAAATAATGATTATAAAATGCATATTAATATACAAAAGTCTACAAAACAATTTGTTGTTTTTATAAAACCATCATAAAACTTTAACAATTTATTGTTATAATACGATGGTATAGAAAAGAGCGATGAGAGAAATCGGCGAATGGGTTGCCACGCAAAGATCATAAACGCTTTTGTAAACAAAGAAATATAAGTGAGGAGGATCCCAAAATGAGCAGTACAACCGTGAAATGCCACTGCAATGCAAAGGAAGATAAGAAATTGTATGAAGAAATTGCAAATGTCATTGACCTATACAAAGGCAAGGAAGGAAATCTTATTCAAATTCTTCATCTGGCACAGGAAATTTACGGATATTTGCCACTCAAGTTGCAAGAATTCATTGCAACATCTCTTGACGTTCCACTGTCCGAGGTATCCGGCGTTGTTACATTTTACTCCTTTTTTTCTACAAAACCAAGAGGAGAGCATACCATTCGAGTATGCCTTGGCACCGCCTGCTATGTTCGAGGCGGCAAAAAACTTGTGGAGCGATTGCAGGATATGCTCAATATTAGGATCGGAGAAACAACACAGGATGGAAAATTCTCGTTTGAAATTGCTCGCTGCATTGGTGCTTGCGGACTTGCCCCTGCCATGATGATAGACAATGTGGTATATAAGCAGGTGAATGTCAATAAACTGGAATCAATTCTTTCAAAATATTAAGGACGGGAGGGAAATAGAAGGATGAACAGCATGACGATTAAAAGCATTGCAGATCTTGAAATAATAAAAATCAATTATAAGGCAGAGCAATCCAAATACAAGCATCAGGTTCTGGTGTGTAGCGGAGCGGGATGCATTTCCTCCCATTGTGAGGATGTGAAAAATGCCCTGCAAGAGGAAATTGCGCTCTGCGGACTTGCGGAGGATGTATTGGTATACGAAACCGGCTGTATGGGCACTTGCGCCGTCGGACCGGTCATTTTGGTTTTGCCTGAGCGTATTTTTTATACCGAGCTTACGCCGGAGATTGCACGAAATATTGTGCGAAGCCATTTGGTGGAGGGCAACATATTAGAAAAACACACCTTTTATGATCAATCCTTACATAAATATGTTCCCAAAATTGATGATATTGACTTTTTCAAAGAGCAGGTCAAAATTGCACTGAGAAATTGCGGCGCCATGGATTATAAAAGCATGGATGCATATATTGCAAGGGATGGGTATTTTGCTGCGGCCCGCGCCGTAACCATGAGGAGCCGAGATGAAATTATTGAAGAAGTAAAAAAATCAGGACTAAAGGGACGTGGTGGCGCCGGATTTCCCACCGCAATCAAATGGTTGGCCGGCAAGGATGCCCCGGGCGATTGTAAATATATTGTATGTAATGCAGACGAAGGGGATCCCGGTGCGTTTATGGATAGAAGCATTATTGAGGGAGACCCTCACACGTTAATTGAGGGCATGATCATTGGCGGCTATGCCATCGGCGCGAGCATGGGATATGTATATGTCAGAGCGGAATATCCCATTGCGGTAGAACGCTTGCAAGCAGCCATTGAGGAAGCGTATGCAAGAGGGATTTTGGGCAATGGACTCTTTGGCACTTCATTTTGCTTTGATCTTGAAATCCGCATTGGCGCCGGTGCATTTGTATGCGGTGAGGAAACTGCACTTTTGGCCTCTATTGAAGGACGAAGAGGGGAGCCCAGGCAAAAACCACCTTTCCCCTTTCAAAAGGGATTATTTAATAAACCAACCATTATTAACAATGTAGAAACCTTGGCTGCCATTCCCGTGATTATTTTAAAAGGCGGGCAGTGGTATAGCGGATTTGGCACACAAAGCAGCAAAGGCACAAAGGTCTTTGCGCTTGCAGGAGATGTAGTCAATACCGGCATTATAGAAGTTCCAATCGGCATGCCTCTTGGGGACATTTTATTTAAAATTGGCGGCGGAATGCAAAACAAGAAGAAATTTAAATCCGCACAAATCGGAGGCCCGTCCGGCGGCTGTATTACGCAGGACAATCTCAATGTTTCCACTGAATATGAAGCACTCACAAAGTTAGGTGCTATTATGGGATCGGGTGGTCTCATTGCCATGAATGAGGATACCTGCATGGTAGACACCGCAAGATTTTTTATGGACTTTATTCAGGATGAGTCCTGCGGAAAATGCGTAGCATGCCGCGTGGGGACGAAGCGCATGCTCGAGATTTTGGAGCGAATTACAAGGGGCGAAGGACAAGAAGGCGATATTGAACTTTTAGAGGAGCTTGGCGATACCATTCGGGAAAGTGCCATGTGTGGACTCGGGCAGACTGCGCCCAACCCTGTGCTGAGTACCATCCGCTATTTCCGCCAAGAATTCGAAGAACATATTAAGGATAAGCATTGCCGTGCCGGCGTTTGCTCGGATTTGTTTATTTCTCCTTGCGAGAATACCTGCCCTGCAAATGTCAATGTACCGGGCTATCTTTCACTGGTGGCCGCAGGTCGATTTATCGATGCGTATAACCTCATTAAGCAGGAAAATCCATTCCCTGCCGTTTGCGGGCGTATATGCACTCGTCCTTGTGAGCTCAAATGCCGGCGAGCCACAACAGATGAAGCGGTGGCAATTTGCGATATCAAGCGGTTTGTAGCCGACTATGCACACAAACATGAAAAGCCGTATCAAAGTGATATCATATTTCCTAAAAACGGCAAAAGTGTTGCCGTAATTGGTGCAGGCGCTTCGGGTCTTACCTGTGCACATTACCTTGTGCGCATCGGATATACGGTGGATGTCTATGAATCACAACCGGTACCCGGTGGTGTTTTGGCATTTGGCATTCCGGAATATCGGCTTCCAAAGCAGGTACTATCTCATGAAATTGACCTTATCACCCAGTCAGGGGTGAATATCATGCTCAATACAGAAATCGGAAAGGATATATCCTTTAAGAGCCTTAAATCCCAATATGATGCCATTTATGTTGCAACGGGCACCCAGTTTCCACAGAAGGTGAATATTCCGGGCGAAGATCTTGGCGGCGTTTTGCACGGCATCAATTTCCTTCGGGATGTTAATCTAAAAAAGGCTGTAGCGTTAGGCAAAACCGTTGCGATTATCGGCGGTGGCAACACAGCCATTGATTCGGCAAGAACTGCACTTCGTTTGGGTGCAAAAAAGGTTATTGTACTCTACAGGAGAACAATCGAATCCATGCCGGCATACGAAATGGAAATTCACGAAGCCCTCGCAGAGGGTGTGGAAATCATGGAGCTTGTGGCACCTGTAAAGCTACTTGGCAATAAGAATGGTAAAGTTGAAAAGATTGAGTGCGTGAAAATGAAGCTTAGCCAATTTGATAGTTCGGGAAGAAGAAAATCTGTTCCGATTGAAGGCTCCAACTTCCTGATTGAGGTGGACAATGTTGTGCCGGCAGTAAGCCAATATGCCGACCTGCCATTTGTTCGCAAGGATGAAATCGGCCTCACATCTTGGGGGACCTTTGTGGTAAATGAAGATACACTCATGACAACAATGGACGGCGTATTTGCCGGCGGAGATGTGGCATGGGGGCCGGATACCGTCATTCGTGCTATTGCAGACGGCAAAAAAGCTGCCATTTCTATTGACAAATATTTAGGTGGAAAAGGCAAGCTTAACAAAGGAAAGCCCATTGAAATTCCTAAATTAACAGATGAGGATGAAGTTGTATCGCTCAAACGTTATCCACAGGATATGCTTGAGGCGCAGATGCGCAAAAATTCCTTTGATGAGGTTATTTTGGGATACCATAAACTAAATGCGATGGCGGAGGCAATGCGCTGTCTGCACTGCGATAGGAGGTAAATGGGATGATAAATTTAAAAATAAACGGCAAAGAAATTTCAGTACAGGAGGGCAGTACCATTATGGAGGCGGCAAAGGCACATCATATTAGCATTCCGAACCTTTGCTATCTTGAAAATGTTCATCAGTTTGGCTCTTGTCGAATTTGTGTTGTGGAGGTTTTAGGCGCCAGAAGTCTGCAAGCTTCCTGCATGACGACGGTGGCAGAGGGCATGGAGGTTTATACCAATACCGACAAGGTGCGCAAGGTGCGCAAGGTGCTCTATGAGCTACTGCTTTCTGATCATTCCAAGGATTGTCTCAGTTGTAAGCGCAACAGAAGTTGTGAGCTTCAGGAGCTTGGCAGAACGCTTGGGGTGGAAGAAACTCGCTTTGAAGGGGATCGTTCGGAGTATATGATTGATGCCTCCGTATCCATTACAAGAGATATGTCAAAATGTGTTTTATGCAGAAGATGCGTCACTGCCTGCAATCAGGTGCAAGGCGTGGGTGCATTAAATGCACAGAACAGGGGATTTGCAACCGTTATCGGTCCGGCAATGGATTTGCAACTCGGAGCGGTAAGCTGTGCCTTCTGTGGTCAATGCACGGTGGTATGTCCCGTTGGTGCGCTGAAAGAAACAGATGCTATTAAAAAGGTCTGGGATGCAATTTTCGATAAAAATAAGCGGGTAGTGGTACAAGTCGCACCTGCCATTCGTGTGGCAATCGGCGAAGAATTCGGATTTGCACCCGGCACGCAGGTAACCGGCAAGCTGGCGGCAGCCCTTCGTGCGCTTGGGTTTGATGACGTATTTGATACCAATTTCACCGCTGACCTCACCATTATGGAAGAGGGGACAGAGCTACTTGGACGCGTTAAAAATGCGCTAACCGGGCAAGGCGGCGTATTGCCCATGATTACCAGCTGTAGCCCCGGGTGGATTAAATATGTGGAGCATACCTTCCCGGATGAACTGGACCATCTATCCACCTGCAAGTCGCCACATACCATGCTGGGTGCCCTTGCAAAGTCGTATTATGCTGAAAAAATTAATGTTAATCCAAAGGATATGTACGTGGTTTCCATTATGCCCTGCACTGCCAAAAAATTCGAAATATCACGCAGTGAAATGAAAAATAACGATATGCCAAATGTAGATGCCGTCATGACGACCAGAGAGCTTGCGGCAATGATCAGAGAAGCAGGAATTGATTTCGCCGGTATTGGGGATGAAGAATTTGACAATCCCCTGGGCATGTCTACCGGTGCGGCAGATATCTTTGGGTTAACCGGCGGCGTAATGGAGGCAGCACTTCGCACGGTTTATGAACTGGTTACCGGAAGAGAAATTCCATTTGAAGGCTTGCATGTTACCCCCATTGTGGGACTGGAGAGGGTCAAGGAAGCGGAAATTACAATTACCGATCCAGTAGAAGCGTATCGCTTTTTAGATGGCGTAACCGTGAAGGTGGCAGTCACCAGCGGCTTAAAGGGGGCTAATCAGCTCATGGAACAGGTCGCTGCCGGCACATCGCCCTATCATTTCATTGAAGTCATGGGTTGTCCGGGTGGTTGCATCACGGGTGGCGGCCAGCCAAGGAGCGACGACCCCGATGTGAGATTGAAGCGGCAAAAGGGGTTGTATCGTGAGGATGAAGGCAAAACGCTACGCAAAAGCCATGAAAATCCATATATTGCTACCATTTATGAAGAATTTTTGGAGTCTCCTAACAGTCATAAGTCTCACGAGCTGCTCCATACCCATTATGTAAGGCGTGGAGAGTATAATCAATTGACAGAAGAAAGGTTTGTGGAAAAGGCCGAAAAGCCGCGTGCGAAAACCAAGGTTCAAAAAGAAATGAAGCAGGAAACCGTCCATTCTACGCATCATATAAGCCACAAGGTTCGGGAAGAGCTTGAATCCGAAAGAGTACTTGCCTTAGAAGCGGAGAATATGCGCCTGAAAAACGAGCTCGCCGATGCACTGGAAACGGCGGATATTTTCAAACATGTGGTGGCAGACTACGCAAAGAAAGACAAATAACAAATGAATAAGCAAGAAGGCTGTGCACATATTTGGGCGCAGCCTTCTTGCTTTTGGCAATTTAGTCAATCTTTTTTCACAAATTTTCAAAAAAGTATTGCAAAATATTTTTCATATGGTATAATGAAGGAAAAGGCTAAATGTAATCGTTTACATTTTACTTTTTAGGAGGAAATATGGTTAATATACAAGATGTGGCAAAGCTTGCCGGGGTATCGGTTGCTTCTGTTTCTCGAATGCTCAATTCTACAGGCACCGTTTCACCCAAAACTTGTGAGAAAATTTCGCAGGCTGTTGCCCAATTGGGTTATAAACCAAATATGTTAGGGCGCAATCTTCGCACGAGAAGAACACGCATTGTACTCGCGATTTTGCCTGCGATATCCAACACTTTTTACTCGGGGATTATTCGTGGCATGGAGCGTGTATGCGACAGGCGAGGGTATCATTGCATGGTCTGCCAGTCCATGTCAGAGCCTGAAAAGGAAAGAGAGTATTTGGGGTTGGTGCAAACCAGCCAAGCAGACGGTGCAGTGATTTTGTACGGATCGCTTCAGAAGGAAGAATACCAAAGCATATGGAAAAAAGAGCCGGTTATCTGGTGCAGTGAATATGTGGCCGCAAGTGGCATACCGGTGGTATCGATTGACAATGTGAAGTCTGCCAAGGATGGGGTGGAATATTTGATCCGTAGCGGGCATCAGAATATTGGGCTCATTGGCGTGAGTGGCAATGTTTTATCTGCTCAGCACCGTGAGATAGGGTATAAAAAGGCACTTGAGGGTGCTGCTTTGCAGAAGCATTTTGTGGAATATGGTGATTATAGCTATGGCGGAGGCTATGCCGCGGCAAAGCGACTGGTTGAAAAATGCCCCGATTTAACAGCGCTATTGGCAGTGTCCGACCTGATGGCGATGGGCGCAATTGCTGCACTCATCGATAGCGGACAGAAAGTCCCGGAAGATATTTCTGTTATGGGTTTTGATAATATCGGTTTTTCTCGTATATTTACGCCTTCCCTTTCCACCATTGCACAGCCGAGAGTCGAGATGGGTCAAAGGGCAATGGATATGCTGATAGACCGCGTTGAAAATCCTGACATTGCACAGAAGGATGTCCTGATGGAGCACCGATTGGTTCTTCGGCAAAGCACAAGAGAAAGGAAGTAGAAAAATGATAAAGGTAACGGTATGGAATGAGTATCGGCATGAGGTACATAAGCAGGAAATAAAGGAAGTATATCCCCTTGGCATTCATGAATGCATTGCATCGTTTTTAAGAGAAGCCAAAATGAAGGTTCAAACCGCCACGCTGGATCAGGATGAAAATCATGGCCTATCCGACAAGGTACTGCGCAATACAGATGTACTGATTTGGTGGAGCCATGTTGCGCAAAGCGAGGTCAGAGATGAGATTGTGCGCAAAATTCAAGATAGGGTTTTGCAAGGGATGGGACTGATTATCCTCCATTCCGGGCATCATTCAAAAATATTCAAAGCGCTCATGGGTACTTCTTGCAATTTAAGCTGGAGAGTAAATGATAGAGAGCGTTTGTGGTGCACCCTGCCGGGTCACCCTATTGCTGAGGGCGTTCCACAGCAATTTGAGCTTGAGCAGGAAGAAATGTATGGAGAGCACTTTGATATTCCACAGCCGGATGAGCTTGTTTTTATCGGATGGTTTAAGGGCGGCGAGGTGTTTCGCAGTGGTTGCTGTTTCCATCGTGGTCTTGGTAAAATATTTTATTTTCAGCCCGGGCATGAGCAGTACCCCATTTATAAAAATGAACATATTCAAAAAATCATATGCAATGCGGTCAAGTGGGCTAAGCCTCGCAACCAAATAGCGGCGCTGACTTGCCCCCACGTTAAGCAACCGCTTGAAAAATAAAGGTTCAACTAATTTTATATATTGGAGGATTTTTTATGTTTACGCAGCAAGAAAAGGAACTTTTACGGTCCCTGGCTTGTAAGGTAAGAGAATATGCAGATACGAAACAAAATGCGGAGCGAAAAAAAGAGTGGTATCGGCATAATGCTTTGCAAAAAGGAAAGCCAATGGTGCTTTGCTTCCCGGAAGGCGCATGGCTAGAAATTTTTCCGGAGAATTCACTCTCCTGCACTCACCCTTTGGCACAAGTTTGGGAGCTGGCTCTTAGAAAAAAAATCTATACCTATGAAAACATTGATGACGATTTTGCCTTAGAACCCTATATGGATATTGACTATGTACTATCCTATGGAAGCTTGGGGCTTGAGTCCGCAAGGCATCATGGAGAAAATAGGGGTAGCTTTACCTGGACGCCTGCCATTTCCGATCTTCACCGCGATGTGGAAAAGCTCACCCTTCGCACGCTCACGGTGGACAGAGAAAAAACCGCGATGCATTTTGACATAGCAAAGGAAATCTTTTCCGAGTTCCTTCCCCCTCGCATGCGCACTCGTACCGGAACCGGTGGAGGCGTTTCAGGCACCGCCATTAATCTTTTGGGGATGGAAAACTTTTTGATGGCAATGTATGACTGCCCGGATGGGCTCCATAAGCTAATGAAGCATCTGAGCGAGGATAGGAAAAATATGTGCTTAGAGTTTGAACGTCAGGGCCTGTATACCCTGAATAATGAAAATGACTATACCGGCTCCGGTGGCGTTGCCTATACCAATGAACTGCCTGCAAAGGATTACAAGCAAGGCTCTTTGGTGCGCAATATTGATATATGGGGATTTACCGAATCTCAGGAAACGCTTGGCATCTCACCGGATATGTATGGTGAATTTATTTTCCCTTATTTGCTGCCTTTAAATGAAATGTTTGGGCTAAACTGCTATGGCTGCTGTGAACCTGTGGAGAATATATGGGAATATATCAGAAAAATACCAAGACTTCGGAGGGTGTCCATCTCTCCTTGGTGTAATCAGGAAAAAATGGCCGAAAATATGAGCGGTGGTTATATTTTTAGCAGAAAACCCAATCCCACCATGGTATGCGCAGGGTTTGATGAAACGGAAATTCGCACAGATATTCGAAATACCTTGGCACTGACAAAAAACTGCATAACCGAAATTATTTTAAAAGATACCCATACCATACAAAACCATCCTGAGCGATTTGGACAGTTTGTTCGCATTGTTCGTGAAGAGATTGAGAAAATATAAAAATAAAGAAAAAGGAGACAGGAAGATGAAAAAATTAAAGCTTGCCGTCATTGGCAACGGAGGCATTGCAAGGACTGCGCATTTACCGGCGCTTATCAAAATGGAAAATGTGGAGATTGTAGCACTTTGTGATGTAAAAATCGAAAAATCAAAGGAGCTTGCAGAAAAGTATAATATCCCTGCGGTATATGAGAATTATGAAGATGTATTGGCTATTGAGGGCCTGGATGCAGTGGATATCTGCACGCCCAATTACTTGCATTCCATTATTGCAGTACAGGCGCTTAGCAAAGGCCTGCATGTATTTTGCGAAAAGCCCGATGCGGTAAGCGTTGCGGAAGCGCTTAAAATGAAGGATGCCGCAGAGCAAAGCGGTAAAACACTCATGGTTATGAGAAACAATCGTTACTGGGAAAGCTCCAAATTTCTAAAAAAGTTCATTGAAGACGGGAAAATGGGCGACATTTATGCCGGCCGCTGCGGCTGGGTAAGAAGGCGCGGTATTCCGGGCAAGGGTGGCTGGTTTACGACCAAAGAACAGTCCGGCGGCGGTCCGCTGATTGATTTGGGTGTACATATGATGGACGTTGCCATTTGGCTGATGGGCAATCCCGTACCGGTTGCCGTATCGGGCTGTACCTATACAAAATTTGCAAATGCAGATACAAAAGCGGATTCCGAGCATTCCACCTTTGGAGAGGTCAAAAAAGACGGCATCTTCGATGTGGAGGATTTGGCCATGGGGTTTGTAAAATTCGACAATGGCGCATGCCTGCAAATTGAGTTTTCATGGGCTTCCAATATTGATGAGGAAGACAATTTTGTAGAGCTTCGCGGCAGCAAAGCAGGATCCTCCTGGCACAATGCCGGCGGCAGTAAGCTTAAAATATTTGCAGAGCAAGACGGTGACACCATCGATATCCTGCCTAGAATTAAAAACGATGGCAGTAAAATACATGGTGCAAACTTGGCACATTTTGTGGATGTTGTTTTAAATGGCACAGCACCCATGTTTGTTCCTCAGCAAGGTGTGAATATGATCAAGATACTCAGTGCCATTTATGAATCTGCCAATACCGGCAAAGAGGTTAGGCTGTAAGCTTATATAGCTGGAAAAAATATTATCTATAATGTGAAAAGGAGGTCTTTTCGTGAAACTTGGGGTTTTAACCGTTCCTCTCTATAGCAAATCCTTAGAGGATACGCTCAAATATTTAAGCAGTCTTGGGGTGCAAGCGGTGGAGCTTGGTGCCGGCGGCTATCCCGGCAAGGATCATTTGGATACCGATAAGCTCCTTGGTAGTGATGCTGCCATTGCAGAAACCTTAGCGCTTGTTTCCAAATACAATATGACCATCAGTGCGCTGAGTTGCCATGGCAATCCTGTGCATCCGCAACAAAAAATCGCCGACAGATTTCATGCAGACTTTGAAAAAACCGTGCTGCTCGCTGAAAAAATGGGAATTAATACTGTGATTACCTTTTCGGGTTGTCCGGGCGGTGCCCCGGGAGATACACATCCCAATTGGGTGACCTGCCCTTGGCCGGAATATTTTTTAAAGGTGCTGGATTATCAGTGGAATGACGTGCTCATTCCATACTGGAAGAAAGCTGCTGCTTTTGCAAGCGAGCATCATGTGACCCAAATAGCGCTTGAAATGCATCCCGGCTTTTGCGTATACAATCCAGAAACCCTGCTAAAGCTCAGAGCCGCAGTTGGGGATGTCATTGGTGCAAACTTTGATCCTAGCCATCTTTTCTGGCAAGGAATTGACATTGTGGCCGCTATTCGCAAGCTGTCCGGTGCCATTTATCATTTCCATGCAAAGGACACGAAGATAGATAGCATCAATACCGGCCGCGACGGCGTACTGGATACCAAGCATTATGGCGATGAGCTAAGTCGCAGCTGGGTATTTCGCACCGTGGGCTACGGCCATGATCTTCAGTGCTGGAAGGATATTATTAGTAATCTGAAAATGACAGGGTATGACGGCACAGTGTCCATTGAGCATGAGGATAGCCTAATGTCTCCCGAGGAAGGCCTGAAAAAAGCGATATCTTTCTTAAAAGAAGTGCTTATTTTCGAAGATAAGGGCGCTATTTGGTGGGCATAAAAGGAAGTCGAAAGGAATTTTTGCGATGAAAAAACAATATGGACTGGGCATTGCAGGCTATGGCTCCATGGCACTTCACCACCATAACAATCTGGCCAAAGCAGATGGGCTTTCTGTGGTTGCGGCATACGACATTGACCCGAAGCGAGTATCCCTTGCTGAGGAAAAAGGACTTGCAGGCTTTGCCACCTTAGAGGCACTGCTTAGCGATAAACAGGTTGATATTGTGCTTGTTGCAACGCCCAATAATTTCCACAAGGATTTTGCCATTGAAGCCATGAAAAGAGGCAAGCATGTGATTTGCGAAAAACCTGTGGCGATGAGCTCCGATGAGCTTGTGGAAATGATGCAAGTAGCCAAAAAATATGGTGTACTTTTTACCATTCATCAAAACCGAAGAATGGATAAGGATTACCTCATTGTAAAAAATATTTTAAAAGAAGGTATTTTGGGCAAAGTATTTACCGTCCAGTCTCGCGTACAAGGCTCCAGAGGTGTACCCAAAGGTTGGCGTCAGTACAAGGTAGCCGGCGGTGGCATGATGCTGGATTGGGGCGTACATTTAATCGACCAAGTGGCTATGATGCTACCGGGCAACATTCAAACTGTCTTTGCGCAAATGCATAGCATCAACTGTCCTGAGGTGGACGATGCTTTTAAGCTCATTTTGGGGCTAGAGTCCGGCGTATCCGTGCAGATTGACGTGGATACCTGCGTATTTTTAAACCTTCCCCGTTGGTATGTGGCAGGAGATAAGGGCACACTGGTGATTGACGACTGGAGCTGCACGGGCAAAATTGTGCGCGCAAAAGAAACGCAGGTAGCGTGGGAAGAGGAAATTGTGTATACCAAGGCCGGTCCCACGAAAACCATGGCTCCTCGTGCCAAGTCTACCATTGAAGAAATTAGCCTTGTAGAGCCGGACAATGACTACACCCTATCTTACCAAAACCTGATTGCCGCAATAGAGGGGCGAGAGGAAATTTTGGTTCACCCCCATGAGGCACTTCGCGTCATGAAAATCATGGAGGCCGCTTTTGCTTCCCATGAAAAAGGCTGTTCCATTTCGGTGGATTTATAAATTTTATGTATCCACAGACCATATAACAAAAAGGGCGGATTTGAGGATCTGCCCTTTTGTTTTATGCTGTTGTAAGTTGCCATAGATACATAGGTGATGCACAAGAGCAAGACCTTTTACTGCTCCATTTGCTTGGCTAAAAATCCCGCCGCAGACTGTGCGAGCTTTGTTTCGACCTCGCCCATGCCGGAGGAATTTTCCGGGCCTATCATCACTACAGTTCCGATGGAATCCCCTTCCGTAACAATGGGTGCCACGACCCCTGCAAAGTATTTGTCTACTCCGTCAATTACCGTATTTCTTTTTACGTCGCCGGGTTTCATCACAAAGGTGGTCTTCTCTTCCATAATTCTTTCTAAATCCGAGCTGATACGCTTTTCAGCAAACTCCTTGCGAGGAGCTCCCGAAACTGCAATGACAGAATCCTTGTCTGTAATACATACAGTATGTCCGCTGGTTTTTGCCAAGGTGTCTGCATACTGCGTTGCAAATTCGCCGAGTTCACCAATGGGAGAATACTTCTTAAAGATGACTTCGCCTTCTTTATCTGTAAAGATTTCAAGAGGATCACCTTCTCTTATACGCATGGTTCTTCTAATTTCCTTTGGGATGACAATACGTCCCAAGTCGTCTATTCTTCTTACAATACCTGTTGCTTTCATATTTCATTTCCCTCCAACAAAAGTCTTAAAAATTGGAAATTACAGTCCTATTATTTGTTTAAACCGCACAAATTATGCTATCAAAAAGAATGTTTGTCATTGGAAATAAAATCTA
>CAZQDP010000040.1:0-4555 GCA_964592375.1 uncultured Eubacteriales bacterium
GCCGTCAAATCACTTCTGCAACCACTTTCCCCACTTAAAGCACCGACAATAATCTGCCTTGAAGATTCAGAACGAATGGTTTTTGCAAAATCAATGATTAAATTACTGCGCCCCTCTGCAATGAATTGCTTCCAATCACTGCATTGGCACTCCACAGTTGGATCGTGAAATAATTCTTCTCCAATTAGATTGGCTGATTTTGGCGGGGATGCTAAGAAAAAATCCGAGAAATTCGTTTTCCAAGCGGTATTTAAAGCTTCACAGGTTTCATATTTGCTTTTGAGCCATTTGTGCCATGCCTCTATTGCCGGCTTGCTATAATCGCACCAAATATTGGCATCCTCCTGGCGCGCATAATTAGGAGCATGCCAGGTATATAGCTGCCCATCCTGGCCACCGCCTATCATGTACCCGATGACTGATTTTCCCGGAATGCTGTTTTCTATGAGTGCAATAAACTGTTTTAGCATTTGTGCTACATCATCTCTGAATTTCTCTGAAAAAAATGACCAAGCAAACCTTTCTTTTTTGTTATCATCAGGACAGTTTCCCACACGCAAATAATAATGCTCCTCTAAAATAAAGCCTTCGCCCGCCTCATTTTTCATCAGTTCATCCGGGTTTTCCTTGTCCCATCCCGGGTAGACATCAATTAAAATCCAAAGCAAGATTTTTGCTTTTGGGTGAACTCGCAAAATTCTCCATAGCACATTGATAAAATCCTCTTGATTGACATATTTTTCTTTCCCAATCCAAAACGGACCACAGCCTAATGTTTCTTCCTCTTCTGAATCCGGAAATTGAAAGCCAAGATTAATGGCTACCATAATACAATCAAAATTTGCCCTCCTCCATACATCCACGTGCCAATCCGGCTGGGTCGATTTGCCAACCCAAAGATGTTTCTTCTTTCTCTGAAGTATTGTACCAAATAAGAAGGGCGTCGTTTGTCCATTCATCTCAAGCTGCGTTGCACCATTTGAATCTTTCACAAGCCTTGCAGATGGGATGGGCATTGCAGCTATCTCTTGAATAAGCTTATCCGTGAGCGGAGGAACATATTCAATAGGTGCTTTGCCATCAAACGTTTCATTACTATTGCACATTTTCATCATCTTCCCTTCATTTTTTTATATAGCATGAGAATTGCACAAAAAACACACAATGAAAATCACCTTGCAATGCGGTTTCATTTATAGTATACTATATGTGTGGTAGCCATACAAGTGGATTATAGCCATTTTGCACATACAATTGGCTACTTTCGGAGGTTGGAATATGCTTCAATACAAAAGTTTACCACTAAACAGATCTTTTGAAATAAATTCTGTAGTCTGTATACAAGAATTGCAATTTGCACCCGGCTATTTTTTCGCCGGTGAATATCATGATTTTTGGGAAATTGCATTGGTTAGAAGCGGTTATATGAACACTACATCTGATAGCTATGTATACAACATTTTTGAAAATCAAGCCGTTTTTCATCTTCCCATGACTTTTCACCGCAGTCTTTTTCCGACAAACTCGGCTACTACCGCTCTTTTTATTTCATTTCAAACAGATTATGATTTTTCTTCTCTTGTGAAAAATAAGATTTTCGACGTTGACAACACCCTATTAACACTTTTTGACCTGCTGCAAGCGGAGGCCTTGCAATTCATTAACCACTACAACGAGCAAACCGGCATATACGAAGCAGATATAAACCCACATGCCGATTTTGCTAGCTCCCATAGGTTAAAAAATATCTTAGAGCTTATTGTTATTCAATTTATCCGCCTATCAATGGATAAGAATAATAAACATATAGACTATACAATGTTTTCTACTTCTACCTCTGATTTATTTAGCCGCATTGTGGAATTTATGAAGCAAAACATACAAAACGCTTTAAATATATCAGATATATGCACCCACTGTCATTGTAGCAGAAGTAATGCAAAAAAGGTCATTCATAAGCACACCGGAATGGGAATGATGCAATTGTTCAATCAGCTTAAAATCAAATATTCTCTATCACTTTTACAGGAAAACAAGAAAGTTGCCGAAATTGCTCAAACATTATCCTTTTCCTCTTATCAGTATTATTCTTTAATATTCAAAAAAATAATGGGCATGACCATTTCGAACTACCGAAAAAAAGTGCAAAAAAAACAATGTCCACAAGAGAATATAGGCATGAAATAATAGAATACAAATAAATGAAAGTATCTTTTTAAAAAAAGGCAAACATTTCTGTTTGCCCCATCTGTTTTATTTACATTTTTTATAAACTTGTTTGGGATTGTATGTTGCAAACAAATCCAGCATTTTTTCCGTAGGCTCAAAGATGAGCTTCGTTCGCACATTGTCCTTCACAAAAAGGGCAATATACGTCTTCTCTCCACCACTCTTCGAGGATGCATCAATGGTTTTCACAATATTGGTGTTTTGAAAATCTTTTGCAAACCGCATATCATCTTTGTGCGCCACAAGCTCTAATGCTCTGGCTCTGACAGAAACAACCTGCTTTCGCTTTCTTCTGGCAATAATGGTATCCACATCCAAATCACCATTTGTTACAATATATTCAAACTCAATATTTCTGCTAGACATCAAAAAATAAGCACCAACCCACGCACCTGCTATCACAAGCAAAACGATGGAAGAATAAATGGTGCCAAGAACAAACGGCAGCAACAGAAGTGTGATGATCGCGGCAACAAGCACAAGCCCCGCGCTTATCAGATAATCTTTTGTGGTCTTTTTGCATTTTACAATATATTCAGCATATTGATCCATTTTACATCCCTTTCCGTTTTACGCCGTTTCTATACTAGCCGCATCTTGTAGATTTAAATTTTCCACAGCCCATTCCCGCAAAACATACTTTTGGATTTTGCCGCTGGCTGTCATCGGGAATTCGGTCATAAACCGTACATATTTCGGAACCTTATGCCTTGCCATATTTTCTCGCACAAAATCCTTTATGCCCTGCTCATCTACGGTAGCTGCTTCCTTTAATATGATACACGCCATGACCTCTTCGCCCAATTCCTTGCTGGGAACGCCCACAACCTGCACATCACTCACCATCGGATGGGTATAAAGCAACTCTTCAATTTCTCTGGGATAAATGTTTTCTCCGCCACGAATAATCATGTCCTTGATGCGGCCTGTGATTTTACAGTAGCCATCTTTGTCCATGGTGGCCAAATCACCCGTATGCAACCATCCATCTTGATCGATGGCAATATTGGTTGCTTCCTCCATCTTATAATAACCCTTCATGACATTATATCCTCGGCAGCAAAGCTCCCCTTGGGTATCCGGTAGAACAGTGGCTCCGGTTTCCGGATCGATAATTTTCACTTCAATATTTTCAAGCGCACAGCCTACCGTGCTTACCCTGCGCTCCAAGGAATCATCTGTGCGTGTCTGGGTAATCACAGGCGAAGCTTCTGTCTGCCCATAGGCAATGGTTATTTCGCTCATCCCCATCAGGCTCACTGCTTTTTTCATCAGTTCAATCGGGCAGGGCGAGCCCGCCATAATACCGGTTCTAAGGGTGCTAAGTTGATATTTTTCAAAATCCGGGTGCTCCATTAAGAAAATAAACATAGTAGGCACGCCGTGAACCGCCGTGCATTTTTCTGCCTGTATGCTTTCTAATACCTCCACCGGATTAAAATAGTCAACCGGAACCATGGTAGATGCGTGAGTCACACATGCCATAACGCCAAGTACACAACCAAAGCAATGAAAAAAAGGCACGGGAATACACAGTCTGTCCTTTGGCGTAAACTTCATGCATTCGCCGATATTATATCCATTGTTGAGTACATTATGATGTGTCAGCATAACCCCTTTTGGAAATCCTGTTGTGCCCGAGGTATATTGCATGTTAATCACGTCCTGCGGGTCCGTTGCGCGTTGGCACGCATCTAGCACTTCGTCGGATACGCTCTCCCCCATTGCCATGAGGTCATCCCAAGTGAACATACCCGGGCTTTGATGGTTATCTAAATTAATTACATTTTTTAAGTATGGCAGTTTTTCGCAGGAAATCTCGCCGGGACGGCTATTTTCAAGCTCAGGCACAAGTTTGCGCAAAATTCCCATATAGTCGGAATCCTTAAACCCATCAATCAGCAAAAGTGTATTGGAATCAGATTGCCGTAGCAGATACTCCAGCTCAAATATTTTATAATTGGTGTTTACCGTGACCAGCACTGCACCAATTTTAGCCGTGGCAAACTGGGAAATAACCCACTGAGGATAATTGGTGGCCCAAACTGCCACATTATCTCCCTTTTTGATGCCTAGCTTGATAAATCCCTTGGCCGCTTTGCGGCATATTTCATTAAATTCCTTATATGTATACCGAAGCCCTCTCCTTACATATACAAGCGCATCGTTATCGCCATGCTCCTTCGCGCATTTGTCCAGAAAATCGCCTATTGTCAAATTAATAAACTCTGCCATACAGGCTTATACCCCCCTGCATAAAATAGATGATTGCATTTTATAACATTTCATTTCTTTTGTCAATACGCTATAGCATTTTCCGTGTGCT
>CAZQDP010000040.1:4655-20865 GCA_964592375.1 uncultured Eubacteriales bacterium
CCATCGTCGCAAAGCGCTACGATATCGCCCTGCAATTGCTGATTGTCCAGTGTGAGACCAACCACTCCTGCAGATTTATCATTTGGATTGTGTATGTGGATTTTATACACCGCACTTTTATATTTATATTCTATCGAAGCCTCCTTCCATCCCGAAGGAATGCATGGGGAAATTTGAAGCTTGTCTCCTTGCTTTTTTAATCCCAAGATATATTCAATTCCACAACGGTACATCCACCCTGCCGCGCCGGTATACCAGCTCCAGCCGCCTCTGCCGGTGATATTATCGGATGCATAGATATCAGCTGCCACTGCGTATGGCTCTGTTTTATAAATGCCAATTTCAATAGGCGTCCTTGCATGATTGATGGGGTTTATCATATGAAAAATCTGCATCCCATCGTCGCCCATTCCCTGCATGGCGAATGCCACTGCAAGCCATACCGCGGCATGGGTATACTGTCCTCCGTTTTCCCTTACGCCCGGCAAATATCCCTTGATATATCCCGGATTTCCCTCTTTCCCATCAAAGGGAGGATTCAGCAGCAATACCAGTCCATCTTGCGGCCTTACCAAATGCATCTTTGCGGATTTGATGGCCTCCATGGCCTTTTTCCTTGATGCCCCTCCCGACATTACAGCCCAGCTTTGGGAGATGGAGTCTATTCTGCACTCACTGCCGGATGCGGTGCCGATTGGTCTGCCGTCATCGTAATACGCTCGCCTGTACCAATTGCCGTCCCACCCGGCGGTATCGATGGCCTCTTCGATTTTTTTCAGGTGTTCACGGTATTTCTGTGCCTTTTTTGTATCCTGCATTCTATCGCAAAGGGGAATGAATTCTTTTAACGTTGCATAAATAAAGAAGCCAAGCCATATGCTCTCCCCCTTGCCTTTTATACCGACTGCATTCATGCCATCATTCCAGTCTCCGCTTCCCATCAGTGGCAGTCCATGCTCTCCGTAGCAAAGTGCTTTGTCTATGGCTCTGATGCAATGCTGATAGACTGTTTCTTTTATTTCCGAATACTGAGGGGAGATGTATTTTTCATCCTCATCCTCACCCAAAAGTCCATCGCGAATATAGGGCACTTTTATACTAAGCAAATCATAATCTTCTGTTTTTTTGATATATTCGGCGGTGACACTCAGTAGCCACACCAAATCATCGCTAAACCTTGTGCGCACACCCTTACCAGGCCTTGTACCATCTTCCGCGGGATCGCAGTGCCACCAGTGCATCACATCCCCTTCTTCAAATTGCCGACTGCAGCACATGATAATTTGATTTTTTGCAACCTTTGGCAATGCATAGAGAAGTGCGCAGCTATCCTGCAATTGATCTCGAAATCCAAATGCGCCTCCCGACTGATAAAACCCGCTTCGTGCATGAATTCTACAAGCGTATGTCTGATAGATGAGCCAACCGTTTAGCATGAAATCAAAGCTTTTGTCGGGCGTGGATATGGTGATGATTTCCAAAAGATCGTTCCAATATGCTTTTGTACTTGCAAGTGCGGCAGTGCAGGTATTGAAGTCGGTATACTTCTCTTTTTTATTTTCAATCTCCGCAAACGCTTTGCCTGTTCCTGCCAGGAGTACGAATTCTTTTGTCTGCCCTGCCAGCAGTTTGATATCCATTGCAATCGCAAGGCAAGCGGCAAGCCCTCCGCCTGTTTCGCCGGATAGTCTTCCCTCTGTTTCAAATGTTCCTTGCGGGTCAAAATCATGGTTATTGCCGGAATGCATCGCGATATCTTGGGAGGTGGCAATAAACATGGTTTCGCCATATTCATTTTGCCCTACTTCGTTTTTTCCCATCATCACATTGTTTTCAAATGCCGTATTGATATAAGGCAGATTGCTGTGCTCTACGCCTCCGATCATGGGCATGAGGTAGTAAACCACCCTCATATTTCTGGGCGTCTCTCCCATATTGGTGAGACTTACCATGGTCAGCTTGACATTGTCATTTTGAGGAACAAATTGGGTATGCAGATAATGCAGTCCATGCACATGCCCTTCGAAACTGCTATATCCAAACCCATGCCGCACCCTTGCACGGGTGTTTGAGGATATGTTTTCAAGGTAGTTATCCTCTAAATCAAATAAATAGATTTTTTCGCCTGAAGGGTCCGTTACAAAATCATTGCTCCATGGGGTTAGCCTGTTTTCACGGCTGTTTCCTGAATAAATATATCCTCCCCCACGTTCACTGACGATAAAACCAAATCTTTCATTTGCAATCACGTTCACCCATGGAAGAGGGGGCAAATTATCCGGTGATAAATCAATGATATATTCTTTTCCATCCTGCGAAAACCCACCTATCCCATTATAGAATTCTTTTTCTTGGTGGGGTAGCTGCAAATCGGGATATTCCTTCGCTTTTCGAATGGTCTTTCTACTGCTTTTTTTCTCGGCCCTAGCTGTTGGAATAATGCTTTTTAGTACATCCTCACGAACCGTGAGCCTTGCGGCGGAGATAAATGCGCTCATGCCCTCCACTCCTGCAGTTGCTTGATTAATAAGGTAAACCCCACCCGGTCTGTTTTCTATTTCTCGTGCATGAGAGCAGGAGATAATCTCTCGCAGTCGCTGCTCCACAGGCCGCAGATATCCGCCGTCCTCTTCGTTGCAAATGACCACCAGATCGCACGCAAACCCTCTGAGTCTCCAATATTCATGTGCTTTGAGTAGCCGCTCTAGCATATCCTTATCCTCTGCTTTTTCGGCAATGCATAAAAGGATAGGCAAATCCCCCGATACCCCAAACTCCCAAAGCTTTTTCTGACCACAGCGGCTGTTTTCGATGATTTTCCGCTCACGTCTGCGCAGAGGGCTCATATACACCATATGGGCGAGAAGTTCAAAAATAAACTCTTCTTCTTCCGCCTTGATATTGATATATTTATTAACCACCCTGCTTCTGGTGAGCGCAAGCTCAAATATATCTGTGGTAGCCGCATCGCTATTGTACTTTGCGCAAAGTGCCAACGCCTCTTCCCGATCGTAGCAGCAACCGGAAATATAGGAAATATGTGCCTGCATCCCCGGAGGCAATACCACTCTGCCCCGAATAGACATCACAGGATCAATGGGTGCACCAACACGGCAGGAAAGCGGATGCATCCCATCCATGGCAACCGGATTTTTAAGTCCTCTGCCTCTTCCGATAAACTTCGCGCGATCTGTTTCAAAGCTGATATTGGTAACCTCGCAATCACAGGCCAGCATCCGATGAAACGCCCAAAGCTCACTTTTTTTATCTGTTCGCGGCCTGCGCACACAAAGCAGTGCATGATTTGCAGAGTCAAATTCCGTCCGAACAAACAGCTTTCCAAAAGCAGGATGGGAAACATCCTCCTGTTGTGTTAAAAGCACCGGCTCCATAAAGCTTGTCAACTCGATAACACTTTCGGTCTTCCCGGTGTTGCGCAGGGTAATTCTACGCACCTCCACGCTGTCCTCAGGAGATACTCCAATTTCACATACCGTGGTCAACTCCTCTTTAATACAGGTAAATTCAGCCTTGTGCGAAGAAAAGACACCCTTGTATTCGCAGTCCACCCCTGCCGGCTCTGGAGTTATGCTGTAGTACTCCCCTGTGGTAATGTTTTTCAGATAGAAGAACATTCCCTGTGGCTGCTGCGTATCTCCAAAACGAGTGAGCATGATATGATTATTTTTGCTGTATCCTCTGCCTCTGTCATCAATCATGGTGGCAAAGGTGCTGTTTGACAGCATATGCACCAGCGGCAAGCCGCTACGAGGCTGTTCCAATACTCTGCAACAGCTTTCATAAGCAAAATCAACCTTTTTCATGGGTCTTGTCTTTTGATTGCTTCCGGTGATATTCACCCTCTGAGGCACACGCTCACTGAGCAAGTATTCCGCGGATTTAATCATCGGGTGGCTAGAAAATCTTTTTTGCAAAAGATTGTTTGTAAGCACATTGGAAAGGGCAGCAAGACTCATGCCGTTATGGTGCACCATATAGCTTTTGACAATGGTATAATGCTGCCCACGCAGTTGTCTTTCCGGCGTATAGTCAATTGCTTCATAAAAACCATATTCTCCCTTTGCACCAATTTCGCAAAGACGAACAAGATTAGCAATGGCTTGCCTTGGCGCCTCCATGAGTCCTAACATGGAAGCATAGGGAGTAATGACGGTATCTTCCGCCAAGCCTCTTTTATAACCTAACTCCGGCACCCCAAATGCTTTGTACTGATAATTGAGTTGCATGTCAAAGGCTGCAAAACCCGATTCGGAAACGCCCCAAGGCACCCCTCTTTTTTTCCCATAATTCATTTGCGCCCCGATGACAAATTGATACGTTTCATCAATTAAAGTGTTTTCGATATTCCTAATAATCAGCCTCGGCATAAAATATTCAAACATGGTACCCGACCAAGACGACAAACCCTTGTAGCCATCCGATACGGTAAGACTTCTCCCCATTTTAAACCAATGTTTGGCGCTTACATCTCCCTTGGCAATGGCAACGAGGCTTGCCTGCCTTGCCTCCGATGCCAAAAGATCATAATAGGAATTGGTCAGTTTTCCCTCTTCCACATGAAATCCAATGGAAAACAGCCCGATATTTTCATTGTATAACGGCTTAAAATCCATATCCAGTGCCAGTTTTTGTGCGATTGAAGAAAGCTCCCTGCACTTTTGATTGTTTTCCTCTTTTTCCTCTTCAGTAAGCTGCGCTTCTTTAATGAGCGCACGAAGCTGATTTTTAAGCCTTTCACCCCAGCGGGACATTTTATAGAGCTTTTCAGTTTGCCCCAAAAGCTGATGGGCCACCGATTGCCATTCTTCTTCGCAGTGCGAATCATTCAGGTTATCCAGAGGTGAGATGTCAATGGCCGTCCCCTTGTCCATAATAATAGATGCTGTGTCGCGAATGCCTTCAATGAGCAAGCGGCTTAAAAACTCCTTATTGGATGCTTCCATAAGGCCTTGCGACAGCACCATCAAATAACCTGCCAAATTTCCACTGTCCACGGTGGATATATAAGCCGGCTTTAAGATATCAAATTTTTTCGTATCATACCAATTATACAAATGTCCATTCCACTTTGGTAATTTTTGAGTGGTGGAAATGATTTTTTCAGTATAGTCTATGAGCTGTAGTTTGGTTGCATACCCAAGGTCATATGCACAGAGTACCGAAAGCAGGGTAATACCGATATTGGTAGGTGAGGTGCGGTTGGCCGCACCATTTCGAGGGTGCTCCTGATAATTGTCCGGTGGAATAAATCCTGTTTTTTCCTGCATAAAATCTTCAAAATATGCATAAGTGCGCCTTGCCCATTCTCGAAGTAGTTTTTGCTCTTTATCAGAAATACGCTTTGGTCTTCGCCAAATTGGCAGGCTGACTTGATATGCAATGAAAGGGGATAAAATCCACACGATGCCTACAATCGCCGCCACCTGAACATAGCTTTGGTTTTTCCAATATACGAAAAAAATCAGGGCAAGCCCACAGATGGGAGCAAACGCCATTTTAATGATATAGCCAAAGAGTCGATTGCCAAGGGTTTTTTCTGCATCTGCTGCCGTTACCCATTGCAGCATATTTTTTCTACTGATGAGACTACGATAGAGGGTTCGCAGAGCAGCGTCAATACTTAAATATGCCTGATGAGATAAAAAAGCAAATAAAAGCCCCGACTGATACAAGGCTCCCTTAAAGCCTGAAATGATGGTTGCATATTGCTTTTGGCCAACATATTTATAATTTTTTTGAATAAGTCCATCAATTAAATAGGTAATGACACCAAAAAATGCAGACACCACTGCAACGGCAATATATACCCACCCTTTTGGCATGCAGAACGCGTAAAAAATCAATATGAATTGCGCCGCTGGCATAAGGCTTCTGCGTAAATTGTCAAACAGCTTCCATTTTGATAGCATGGATATGGGATTGTTTATTTTTTTTCCTTCGCTGTTTCTTATCTTTGAAAACAACCAAAAAATCAGCTGCCAATCGCCTCTGATCCATCGATGTTGCCGCCCTGCATAGCTGTTGTAGCGAGCAGGATACCCATCCAGTAGTTCTACATCTCCTACAAGTCCGCACCGAATATATGCGCCCTCAATGAGATCGTGACTCAGTACGCTATTTTCCGGAAATGCACCCCATAGTGCCTTGTTAAACACCTCCAAATCAAAAATGCCTTTTCCGGTAAAAATACTCTCACCAAACTGATCCTGATAGATATCGGAAACCACGGTTGAGTATGGATCAATGCCTCCTTGCCCCGCAAATACCCTTGAAAAAAAGGTCTTGTTGGCGCTCTCCACATCCACACTGATTCTAGGTTGCATAATACCATAGCCGGATAACACTATTTTCTTTTTATCATCAAAAACCGGCCGGCTCAGCGGATGCAGCATGGCTCCTGCCAATTTCGCGGCACTGCCAATAGGCAAACGGGTATCCGCATCCAGCGTGATGACATATTTTATGTTTTTAGGCATGCCTGTGATGGTTTCATAAGAAGTGTCGGTATCCCCTACCAAAAGCTTTGATAATTCAAGCAGTGCGCCACGTTTACGCTCCCAGCCCATCCATTTTTTCTGCATCTTTGCGTACACTCGTTTTCTGCCAAAATAAAAGAAAATCTCTTGCTCGTATTTTGCATTTAAAGCCTCAATAGTTTGGCAGATATAATCACTCAGCGCTTTATCAGGTGGTAAAACCTCTTGCTTGCCATCTATAAAATCACCTGCTAGGGCGAAAAAAATACCATCATTTCTATTGGCAAGATAATAACTTTCAAGCGCTGATAATAGTTCCTCCGCCCGTTTTTGATCCGTGATGAGTGTAGGTACCACCACAAGCACCGGGTATTCCGACAAATCTTTTATTTCGATTTTAGGAATCATCTCTGGCATTTTGGTGTGCCCGAGCACATAGTGGATGGCAGAGATAACAATATGGGATATAGGCAGTAAGCTAAGCAGAAAAAGTGTGATGCTTCCATTGCATATGAGGAGAGAAAACGCAAAGCTGAGCACCACCGCACAGCTGATATATGCTCTTACCTTATTCTTTTTCTCCATGGACAAGCCCCTTGCGCCCAGCGACTTCATTAAATCTCTTTTTCCTTCGCCAACAAGGTAATAGCCGATATGGCGCATCAGCTCATTCGAGGCGGCTTGCGCCATTTCAAGTGCCATCCTTGCGGCTAACATATCGCTTTTGCCTGCCATTTTGCCAATATGTGCCGCCGCTTTTCGGTAATAATCCCTGCTTTCGAAGTCCATCTTTTCATAAATGCCGCTTGGATCTTCACGCAGTATGCGCTCCAGCGCACTGAGCTTTTCAAAGCAACGAGTCCAGTCGATTGATGAAATGACGGAAAGATTGGTAATATGGTTTCCCATACTCATCTGTCGCCTTGCTTGCTTTTCATATTCTTCTTCCACAGCCTTTGCAGCTGAAGTTTCCATCTCTTGTAGCATCCTGTCAATCCCGGCCAAGATGAATGCATTCTTACTGCCTCCACTCTTGAGGCGATACACCAAATACTCAACAAAGCTGTTGTCTACAAGCTTTGCGCCATTCATATGCTTTTTCAAAATCTCCATGCTCTCTCCCTTTGAAAGACGCACATAAATTTCTTCCGCAATTTTGTAAGCGTTCTGGGAAGCTGCTATTCGCTCACATACTTGACGCAGTTTGGAAAATATTGCTACTTTAAGCATCACCGGAAGCGCCCATATCTCTTCCGTTGTAAACGGGCGTTCCTCTTGCTCTTTTTGCGTGGCCAAAATCATATAATCCTCATCGATTTTCCCACAGCTTTTATCAATCAGTCCTTGGGCAAAACGATATATTCTCATATCCACTCCGCCCTCACCCGGCAATTTTTTCGCAATGCTGCGAGTGAAACTGCTGCGGATATCTCGATATTGACGTTCTATAATATAAAAATTATCCAGCAGCCATTCTGAGGCGGCTGCTACTCTGAGCCCTTTATCTGCGCTTTCTCCCAGACTTTTATACACAGCAGAAATATATCTGAAATCATCGCCAGTCTCGCTCAAAAAACCTTTTGCCATTCATTGCACCTCCGATTGCCGCAAAAAGGCGGCAAATGCATCTTCAATCTATCGAAATTTATTATCATAATACTTTTTGATGATAATGTTATTGGTATAGCATAACCGAATTTTAGTACTTTCATAAGTATTTTTGTATTTTTTTATTATTATGTTGCCTAAATCTTGACATAACTGCACAAATTATATATAATGACTTTAATTAAAATAATAATTTTTAATTATTACCTATGAATGAAAAAGGAGTTTTGTTGGAAATGGAAAGTGACGGTAGTCATATTATGTTACAGCTACTCACCTTGTTGATGCTTATACTATTGAATGCTTTTTTTGCTTCTGCAGAAATCGCACTCATCTCGCTCAATGATAAGAAAATTCGCAAAATGGCGGAGGAAGGGCATAAAAAGGCAAAGCTTATCGATAAGCTAATTTCTGAACCCAGCCGCTTTTTATCTACAATTCAAGTGGGAGTTACTTTATCCGGACTATTTGCCAGTGCATTGGCTTCCAAAACCTTTGCCGATAAGCTCACCGCATGGATTGTTTCAATGCATCCTCTTGTGGATATGGATTTTATTGCAGGTGTTTCTCTCATTTCCATTACCTTACTTTTATCGTATTTTACATTGGTACTCGGTGAGCTTGTGCCGAAAAGGCTTGCTATGCTCAATCCAGAAAAAATCTCCATGTTTTGCGTGCATCCCTTGCGTCTGATATCAATTATAACGGCTCCTTTTATTAAGCTATTGTCTTTGTCTACCAATTTTATTTTAATGGTGCTTGGTATTGATCCTAAGATTACAAATGAGAATGTGACGGAAGAAGAAATTCGTTTGTTGGTGGATGTGGGCGAGGAAAACGGTGTTATTCCCGAATCCGAACGAATTATGATTAATAATATATTTGAATTTGACGATACCACGGTTGAACGGATTATGACCCATCGTACAGACATTGTGGCACTGCCTTTTGATGCATCCTTTGATGAGGTGGTCAATGTGGTGATCGCAGAAAAGTATTCTCGAATTCCCGTTTACGAAGGCACCTTAGATCATATTACAGGCATTTTGCATACGAAGGACATGCTTGAATATATTAAAGATAAAAATGCAAAAGAATTTCAGCTATCAGATGTCGTTCATGAGCCGTATTTTGTGCCCCAATCCAAAATGGCAGATGAGCTTTTAACAGAATTACAGCTGCACAAAAACCACATGGCTGTGGTAGTTGATGAATATGGCGGCACAGCCGGCATTATTACCTTGGAGGATTTGGTAGAACTGATTGTGGGAAATATTCAGGATGAATATGACGATGAAGAGCAGGAACTTTGGCAGATTGATGAAGACACGTATATTCTTGACGGAACGGTTGATTTTGAAAATGCCGTTACGCTTTTAGGCATAACCCCTGAAGAAGAGCACGATAATTACGATACCATTGGCGGCTTTATTATGGGCAACTTGGGAAGAATTCCCCAGCTTGGCGACTCCTTTATGTATGACAATATGCGTTTTGAGGTAACAGAGCTAGGTGATAAAAGGCCGGGCAAAATAAAAGCAGTGAGACTGAAAAATGATGAAATGCAGCCGGATGGCTCAAATGAATGATCAATTCCGTAAAGGAAAATGAGAATACAAGCGGGAAATCCGCAGAAGGAGGCTTCTTATGACCAATAAAAATCCATTATTGTTAATTGACAACAGCGAGGTGATTACACTCATTAATGAAGGAAGTTTTGAATGCAGGAACCTTACCTTTGAGGAAGCGACAGTGATACTGGAAACATATGGCGAGGATGTGATCTGTTGCCTCAATAATCCCGTAATCGAAGACATTATCTTTGACTATTTGGGAATTGCAAATCGTGCTTTTGTTCGCAAGCATATTATTAATATGCGTCCTAGTCAAGATGCGATTGCATTTAAAATTTTGCGTACGCCTTCAGAGTCACAGCCCCTCATTCACATAGATGGTGTGGAGGCCAAAAAGATACAAAACGTGTACATATACTGCCAGCTCATTATGCGAACAAAATAAAAGCATAGATACATGATATAAAAAATATGCCGCCGATAAGATGATGCACCCACTGGACGCAATCTTTTCGGCGGCATTTTGATTATGCAAATATTTTAAGATGATTTACGCATGATATGAATATCGTTCGGTAATATTTGGATGCCCACCAGGCTTCCTACCGCCTCCATTGCTGTACTATGTACCAACCAATCGAATTGATGGTTTTTAAGAGTCATTTCATAATGCACTCCCTTGAAGATGACACTGCTTACCGTGCAGTCAATTTGCCCTTCTCCTGCGGGTACAATTTTCACATCTTCCGGTCTTATCACCACATCAATTTCTTCTCTTTTTTCAAATCCCTTGTCTACGCATATCAATTCCATGCCGCAAAATTGCACTTTAAAATCCTCTATCATATAGCCGCCAAGGATATTACTCTCTCCGATAAATCTTGCGGTAAAAGCATTGGCAGGTTCGTTATAAATATCCTGCGGCGTGCCAATTTGTTGAATTTTTCCGTTGCTGAGCACAACAATGGTATCCGACATGGTGAGTGCCTCTTCTTGATCATGGGTTACATAAATAAATGCAATGCCAAGAGATTTTTGTAGATTTTTAAGCTCAATTTGAAGCTCTTGGCGCAATTTCAAATCCAGTGCACCAAGCGGTTCATCAAAAAGTAGTACAGCCGGTTGATTGACAATGGCACGAGCAATAGCAACCCTTTGTTGCTGTCCCCCGCTGAGCGAATCCGGCTTTCTTTTTTCAAATCCGGATAGATTGACCATTGCAAGCGCTGAGGCGACTTTTTTTTGAATATCCGCTTCTCCCATTTTCTTTATTCGTAGACCAAACGCAATGTTTTCATATACATTCATATGCGAAAATAAAGAGTATTTTTGAAAAACCGTATTGAAATTACGTTTGTTGGGTGGCATTTTGGTAATATCATTGCCTCGAAAGTAAACCAACCCCTCGTCCGGCTTTTCAAAACCGCCGATTATCCGCAAGGTGGTGGTCTTCCCACATCCACTGGGCCCCAGCAAAGTAATAAATTCATTTTCGCGAACATATAAATCAAGCCCACTGAGCACCTGCGTATCCCCAAAGCTTTTTGAAACGCCCACAAGATCGATGATTTTTTCTCCCAACTCAAATTCACTCCCACAATACTCTTTTGTCGCTCATTTAGGAGGCTCTTGCCTCTGTCCATATTTGGTCGTAGACCTTGGCACTTTCGCCTAAATCTTTAAATACCTCATACCCACTTGTAATCTCCTCGGAAGGATAAGCTACCATAGAACCCTGCAGCTCCGGTTCCAATTGTTCATAAGCCCCGGTATGTGGCGTTGAATACCCAATATACTCCGTATTTTGCAGTGCAATCTCGGTTTCGCACATAAAATTGATAAAATATTCTGCTTCCTTTTGATGCTGAGAAGTTTTTGGAATGACCATGCTGTCAATATAATAATTACTGCGTTTTGGCAGTGCAAACGCCAAATCTTCATTCTCCTGCATGACCAAAACAGCATCCCCAGACCATGCCGCCATCAGCGCGGCTTCGCCGCTGATCATTTTATCTTTCAACTCATCTCCCCCAGTGGCGAGCACCAGCTGCTTTTGCACAATCAGCTTTTGCTTTGCCGCTTGGAGCTCTTGTGGATTGGTGGAATTCATGGAATAGCCCTGCACGCTGAGCGCAACGCCAATGGCCTCTCGCATACTGTCGATAACAAAAATTTGATTTTTATATTTTTCATTCCATAGAATATCCCAATCAATATTTTCCTCATCCACCATAGTTTTATTGTACAACACTCCCATTACGCCCCACATATACGGAACAGAGTACTCTCCCTTTGGATCGAATGAGAGTTTCCTAAATCTTTCTGCAATGTATTTGTAATTTGGAATGTTATTCAATTGAAGCTTTAAGAGCATGTCCTCTTTGATGAGCTTTTCAATCATATAGTCGGATGGTACAATGACATCGTATGCCGTTTTGCTGTTTTTCAGCTTCGTATACATATCCTCGTTAGTATCGAACATTTCATAGTTGATTTTAATGTCCGGATATTTTCCCTCAAATTGCTTGATGACGTCCTCCCCAATGTAATCCCCCCAGTTGTATACATTTAGTACAACCTTTTGGGAACAGCCTGTGAGCGTGATGGTAAACAAGACCGCTACCGCCAAGATGAAAGCCATTTTTTTCATTTTAAATCATCCTTTCTCCTTTGTTATAAAAACCATGCCGATAGATTAATCAACAATTTCCTGCCTTGCTTTTTTGGGCTTAAAATGGATACCGGCAAGCAGTGCCATGACCACAGTAAATACAATGGTGGATAGTGCATAAATCTCCGGATTAATTCCTCTTTTGGTCATCGTGTAAATCATGATGGACAGATTTTGCACGCCACTGCCGGTGGTAAAGAAGCTAATCATAAAATCATCCACCGAAAGGGTAACACAGATTAAAAATCCGGAGATGACCGCGGGCATAATCTCGGGCAAAATAACTTGATAAAACGCCTGCCGCTCATTTGCACCAAGGTCCAGTGCCGCTTCATATACATTGCGATTGACCTGATACATCTTTGGCAAAACAGAAAAAATCACATAAGGCACACAAAAGGCAACATGCGCAAATAGTAATGTACCAAAGCCCAGTGTCATTTTCATGGCAGTAAATAAAATCATCAGTGATACGCCTGTAACAATATCGGAATTAACCATTGGCAGGTATGTGAGGCTAATCATGGCATTTTTAAATGCAGGCCTGCTGTTAAATAGACCAATGGCTGCCATTGTACCTACCACCGTGGAAATCAGTGCCGCAAGCAGTGCAACCAAAATGGTCGTAAATAGTACGGACATCACATTTTCATTGCTAAGTAGCTTCACATACCATTCAAGCGTAAACCCTTTCCACAACCCACGGAATCTTGAGGAGTTAAAGGATAAGACAATCATCACAAAAATCGGCAGATAGATAAAAGCGAGCACTGCATAAAAATAAAAGCGTTTTGCCAAATCTTTTACCATATCATCTCCACCTTTGCATCATCCTTGGCGGTGCGGTTTACAGCCCACATGAGACCCATAATAATCAGCATGGCAATCATGGACAATGCAGAGCCGAAATTCCAGTCATTTGTAACCCTGAATTGTTGCTCTATAATATCACCGATGAGTGAAATTTTATTCCCGCCTAAAAGTTTGGAAATAATAAACATGGTCACGGAAGGAACAAACACCATTGTCACGCCGGACAATACGCCCGGAATACTGATCGGCAGAATAATTTTATAAAAAACCCCAAAAGCACTCGCTCCAAGGTCATGAGCCGCTTCTATAGTATGCTTTTCAATTCTACTGACAGTGGTATAAATAGGAAAGATCATAAATGGTAAAAAATTATATACCATGCCAAGCACTACCGCATATTCATTATATAGAAACTGTACCGGTTCAGGCTTTCCTAGCAAAGACAAAAAGTGGTTAACCACTCCCGTATTTTCAAGCAGGGTAAGCCAAGCATAGGTCCTGAGTAAAAAGTTCATCCACATAGGTGAAATGAGCAGAAGGATGAAGAATGCTTTATGCTTAAAGGTGTCTCCCATCAGAATGAGTGCAATGGGATACCCCACAACAAGGCAAATACAAGTTGCCATAAATGCAAGATACAAAGAGCGTAGCAAAATAAATAGATATAATGGTTGTGTCATTCTTGCAAAATTCTGCAAGGTAAAATGCCCATTTGCATCTGTAAACGAATAGCAGAGAATGAGAAACAAAGGAACAACAATGAATATCAGCAGCCAAGCCAGAAAAGGAATGAATACAAGCTTGCTTTTTCTTTCAAACACCTCTGTGCCTCCCTGCTTTTTTAAAAATTGTATCTTTACGCCAAACACGTAAAAGCGCAAAAATCTTCCCCAGTATAAACAAGCAATATTAAAACATATTTCAACAATTTTGTCAAGTCTGCAGGGCCTTTGCATCGCTTATTTTTTGTAAATATTTTCGACATCCCTTGCATATACATCATAATGACAGGTTTCGAATTTGCATCGTTTGTTTTATGAAAGCAAATTGATACATGAGCCTAATTTTAAAGGAGGCGTTTATCATGATGGTTGTCGAAAGAGCGGAACTGAAAAAAATGGCAAAAGAGCAACTGCGAGGCAACTTTGGAAAAGCAATTGCAATATTGGTTTTGTATACTATCATCGTTAGTTTAGTGGGGTATATCCCTTATGCAGGCTTTGTCATCACCTTACTCATTTCAGGGGTTTTATGTGTAGGCCTCATTGGCTTTTTTCTTCAGCTGGCCAAGGGTGAGCAGGCTCTTGTGAGCAGTTTGTTTTCCTATTTCAAGGATTTTGGGCAGTATTTGCGTATTTTAGGGGCTGTGCTGCTGGTTGGTCTTTATGTTTTCTTATGGTCTTTGCTACTTATCGTACCCGGCATTATTGCAGCACTGCGCTATTCCCAGGTTTTCTACATCTTGGCAGAAGATCCCAATGTACCCATCAGAGAGGCTATTTCCCTCAGCGCGCGAATGATGGCCGGCAAAAAAACTGACCTATTCCTTTTGCAGCTTAGTTTTTTAGGCTGGATGCTGTTATGTATTTTAACGCTTGGCATCGGCCTGCTTTGGCTATCTCCTTATATGTATACAACTTTTGCAAATTTTTATCTCACGGTAAAAAAATATGTCATCCCAGCGAAGGTTGAGCCTGAGGCAGAAACACCGGCGGCACTCCTCGCAGAAGATGAACCTGCACAAGAGCCTTCAGCGCCCGAAGAGCCTTCCATCACCGAAGAAGCATTGCATGGTGAATCGGCACCTGAAGAGGAAAAACCACAAGAGGAAGAAAAAATAGCACCTCCCTTTTTGGCTCAAGAAGAGTAGCCATAGGAAAGTTGCCTTCTGTCAATAAAAAGCACTAAAATCAATCCCTTTACTCTTTATATTAAAAGTTTCCATTCCTGCAAAAAGGCAAAGCGTTTTTCAAAACCGCTCTGCCTTTTTGATTATTTCGCCGCCACACCTCATCTACCAACTTTGGTATGAGATGAAATAAGCTTACTGTTCTTTAACTATTTTTAAGTTATCCCACCAGATGGTGGTATCCAGGCTTGCACTGTTACTGCCGCACATGATGGCTTCTAATTTTCCACCTTCGGGAAGCTTATTTCTAAAGGGTGCGTCTTTTTTGATTAAATTCCCATCCAAATAAAAATCAAAGGTGCTTGTTTTGCTGTTGACTACCATTCTGACTTTATAATCCTTTTCACTCTGGCAATCAGCCATCTTTTCCATTGCCTTGCCGTCATAGTATGCAAAGCCAGAGGGGCCTGCAAAGGTGGAAATCGCATATGTAGTAACTGTGTATGACCTTGTTTCATCCTCCATCATCATATACATGAGCATTGCACCTGTTTTATTTGTATCTCTGCCAAATTTCATTTTAAAGTCAAAGCTTATATCCAGCGTGCTTTCTGTAGCCTTAAAGCTTCTTGTAGCGGAATGTGGCCTACCTACCATGTTTGCATATACCTCTAATCGTCCAGTGCTATTGCGCTTCACATAGGAACCACCAACAGCCTCTGTGGAAAAAATCCATTTGGTATCATCAAAGGTATCAATTTCAAAGGTTTCATCCAGTAGCACAGATTGTTCATCACTCCCATGGATGGTGGCACTTCCTTCATACTCCTTTTCATCGATTAAAACTTTAGCAGTGATTTGCGCCTGCCCTTTTTCTTTGCACAAAAGCGTATCATTTTCAACAGCAATCACCTGCGAATTGGAGGACTCAATCGTTACATCGCTACTGTTTAGCTTATATTCCGCTCCACTTTTACTTGTAACAAAAACAGTCCAATTCGTTTTGGATCCGACTTCCATATTGCGTTCTGAAACCGCAAGAGAAACCTTGTCTAATTCTTCGCCTCTGGGCAAGGAAAGACCTGCAAGATTTATCTGAATGTCTCTTGGGGCATTGTAGACCCCGGCAAGCGCAAATAACTCCTTAGATTCCGCTACATAAACCTGCTCCTCATCTGCTAGAATTTGTACAAGGTCG
>CAZQDP010000041.1:0-20732 GCA_964592375.1 uncultured Eubacteriales bacterium
AAGAAATATGGTCTCAAAGCTGCAAGACGTGCACCGCAGTTTAGTAAGAGATAATCAGAATTGGTTTTTTAGCAGCCCTCGAATGCGCAAGCTTCGGGGGCTGTTTTTTTGTGCAGATGCAGCGAGTATACACCTTCAAGGAGCAGTAGATAAAATAATCCTTGATTTAAGAGAAAAACTGTGTTATTTTAAAGTAGAGACAAGGGACTGTGGTGCACCAATTGCCATCTGCAGGGCAGGGCGCTAGTTGCTGATTTAGTAAAGTTCTCTTTCACTTTTTGTGTGTTTTTTGCATACAATAGAAATGTGAACGGATGCCGTTTGCATGATGTTTGTATGGGAAGGAATGAATGCAATAATGACACCAAATGGTAATATGACTTTGCAGGGGATGCAAAATGTGCAGGGTGTAGCCGGCATGCAGGGGTTGCCGAATGTGCTCGGCGCTCAGACGATGCCCGGAATGAACGGCATGGGAAATGTGCAGGGGGCAGAGGCTGTGGCCGGCATGCAGGGGTTGCCAAATATGCAGGGGGCTCAGGGAGTACCCGGTATACCCGGAATATATATTTTGCCCGTGTGCTACATATTTGGAATGCCACCGGGATATACCCCCGGCACGCAAGGTGTGCAAGGTGTGCAAAGCGCGCAGATGCCCGCCGCAATTGCTGGCAATATGAGCGGCCAAATGCCTCAAACTCAGATATCGCCCATGACGCAGGGGATGAATATGATGAATACTGCTCCCGAGCGAGTAGCCTTAGAAAATGTTACTTTTATGGACGAATAGCTTGCCGATTTGGGCAGAAAATAAGCGGGATGTATAGCGTTTTTGGGCCGCATCAAAACCATTTTTTGTTGCAATGAGATGAAATGCCTTGCCACGATATTTTTTTGATTTTGATGCTGCCCCTTTTTTATTTTATACAGAGGGTGAAACAAATGAAGAAATTGCATTGTCGGTATATTGTTACGCAGAAAATCAATTGTGATAAGCTCAGTGAGTTGCTTTGTGAGATGAACATTGTGCCAAATAACTGGGGATATCAGGACGGGCACATTACAAATGTTCCCGCAACCTGCGATTGGCGCGTGATTGGTGATTTTGAACTGATTTATGTTTTAGAGGGTGAAACCATCATTACACTTGAAAACCGCACAATGGTTTGCCACGCCGGCGATTTTATTTTCCTGCTGCCTTATCTGCGCCATAAGATTGATACATCAAAGCATAACCCTCATGTGAATTACTGGATTCATTTTGATGTTTATCCGCTATACATGCACAGTCAATTCATTTCCTTAATGGGTGCTCACGTTATCCACCACAAAAGTGAGTATGCAGAGGAATTATATCGGAATATGCACAGCAAAGTGAGTGGGCCTGGAGGCTATGCCATGCTCAAAGCGACACTGATGCTGATTATCATTGACCTTGTGGGAGGCAGCGGCGTACAAGCTAGGCAGGAGGTGCCAAACCTTGCGGCCAGAAAAGTGGTGGACAAGGCTACCGAGTTTATTCAAGACAACCTGAAAGAGGCCATTGATGTGCAAAGCCTTTGCCTTCATTTGCATATTAGCAAATCACATTTATACAAAGCCTTTATGCGGGTGCTGGGCATGCCGCCGGGCAGTTATATTCATATTTTGAAGCTCAAGCTTGCGGAGCAGCTACTCAAAACCTCGCAGATGAGCATTAAAGAGATTTCGGAAATGCTCTGCTTTTCTTCTCCATACTATTTCAGTAATGTATTTAAGAAGTATTATAAGCTCTCGCCCTCTAAATTTATTGCTTCATGCAAAATGATGTAGTACACTATTTTATATGCTTTGGAATAGGATGCGTATTTCATTTTTCCCTGTGATATGCTATGCTAAGTGCAAGAAAATGGTAGGAGAGTGAAGGAATATGCCTATTCAGTTTACGCCCGACAGATGGGAAAAAGTCAAAGAAGATTATACAGCATGGTGGAATAAAAGCTTAAAAAGACCCATCATCAAAGCAACCATTGGCGAAGCATTTGCCCCCGGAAGGCCTTGTCCGCAGGCACCGATTTTGACCCAGCAGACTTGTGCGGATTTATCCATATCTCCCGAAGATATTGTGGATAGGTTGGACTATGAGCTGAGCGGTCGAAAGTTTTTGGGAGATGCTTTCCCATTTATATCCTTTGATACATTTGGCCCGGGTGTGCTCGCCGCCATGTGCGGAGCGAGACTGGATAATTCCAGCGGCGGGGTTTGGTTTCATTCACCGAATGAAAATATGCCTATTGATCAGCTGCATATTGAAGCGGATATGAATAACATTTGGCTTTCTCGCATCAAGGATATTTATGGTGCAGGCCTGAAAAAGTGGCAGGGAAATGTGCTAATGGGAATGCCGGATTTGGGAGGCGTTTTGGATGTGCTCGCAACCTTTAGAGGTAGCGAAAATCTGCTGATGGATTTATATGACTACCCGGAGGAGGTCAAAAGGCTTACAAAGGAAATTTTTCAGCAGTGGCATACGGTGTATAATGAATTGAACAGTGTTTTGCAACCGATAAACCCAGGCTATTCCGATTGGTCGGGGGTATACAGCGCACAGCCTTCTTATATTTTGCAATGTGATTTTTGTTATATGATTGGCAACCCGATGTTTCGGGAATTTGTGCTTGAAACCCTCATTGATGACACAACGGCGATTGATAATACCATCTTCCATTTGGATGGACCGGGAGAGGTACAGCACCTAGATGATATCTTAAAAATCGAAAAATTGGATGCGGTGCAGTGGGTGCCCGGCACGGGAAATCCATCATCAAAAGAGTGGCCCCAAATATTCGATAAAATACGCAGCAACGGTAAAAATATATATCTAGTCGGAAGATTTGAGGATATGGATGCCATATGTGAAAGAATTGGAACCCAAGGAGTATTTCACATGCTGTATTTATCCGCCTTTGAAAATGAAAAAGAAATCATCAAATATTTAGAAAAATACGAGATTACAACTTGATTTTTCATTATATTTTATATGAATAATAAATAACCCAAAAACTGGATGAGAATTATACGGTTTTTGGGTTATACTTTTATTATATAAAATGAAAAGGTTGCCTTGGAAGGAAAAATGGATATGAACTTCTATCAAATCGGAACTGCCTGTGTGATTATTGGGATTTTAGTTAGCTGTAGCAATCGTGCAGAGCAACCCGGCATGGTCAGCGAAGGGAAGCCCATTGCAACGACCATGCCAATGAATACAAAGGAGCCGGAGCAGAAAAAGGAAACCATAATTGGCACCTATTCTACCATTTTGAAAGAGGATGGATCGGCAAGAGTGCATAACGTAAAACTCGCCATCTCCAAATTGAATGAAAAAAAGATCAAATCGGGCGAGACCTTCTCTTTTAATGAAACGGTAGGGCCCACAACAAAAGCACTGGGCTATCGCCGTGCGATTATTTACGTAAATAGTAAACGGCGTATGGGCTATGGCGGCGGCGTATGCCAGCTTAGTAGCACGCTATACAATGCGGCCATAGAAGCAAATCTTCAAATCACAGAGCGCCATGCACACAACGGACCGCAGGTTCGGTATGTACCACCCGGCAGGGATGCCACAATATCCTTTGGGGGATATGATTTGAAGTTTGTAAATGAAAAAGACGAAATCATGATTAAAGCATATTTGAAGGGGGGCAAGCTTACTGTAGAAATTGTAGGGCATCAATAGATATCACATGCTCCAATGCTGCATAAAAAACTTGCAATTTTTTCATTTGTAGTGTATAATCATAAAAAACGCAGATGAAAAGGAGGGGACTATGCGATTATCTTCAAAAATTTTAATTTGTCTTAATCGACTGTTTCCTAAACAAATTCATCCCTTTAATCTGCGCAGCAATGGTCAAATGTCCTATGCCAGATGGCAATATTTCAAAGGGGAAGATACCATTTCTTATTTTGAAAAATGGTATACCAAGGAAGAAATGTTCAAAGATAAGGTCGTTCTGGATATGGGCTGTGGTGCCGCCGGAAAATCGCTCTATTACGCATCTCTTGGGGCTAAAAAAGTTGTAGGCATGGATATTATTGATACCTATTCAAAAGAAGCCATGGCACTGGCAGAGGAAATTGGCCTTTTTGAAAAATTTGAATTTATCGCAGGGGACGCTGCTAAAATTAAAATGGATCAACAATTTGACACCATTATCATGAACGATTTTATGGAGCACACCCAAAATCCGGAGCAAACGCTACGAAATGCCATTTCCTTGCTTTCAGAGGGTGGGCGAATATATCTGAACTTTCCGCCGTACAATCATCCATTTGGAGCCCATCTTAGCGATGCGGTGGGTTTGCCGTGGGTTCACACATTTTTTAGCGACAAAACCTTGATTGAAGCCTATCGGCATTTGGTAAAAGATTTGCCGGATGGAGAGGAGCGGATATCTTTTCGAATATCGAAAAGGCCTTCCGGAGAAGAGTATTTTTCTTATATTAATAAAATGACCCTGAAAAAGTTCAAAGCAATTCTGAAAAACTTAGGGATGTCGCCAATTTATTATGAAGAGGTTGCCCTCAGAAGCATGCTGAAAATTCCGGCGTGTTTACCATATGCAAAAGAGTATTTTGTGAAAATGGCAGTTTGTGTTATTGAAGCACCGAAAAAGTCGGATTTTGCCGTCAAAAGGTAAAAAATTTGCTTGACAAGCAAGCGTGACTATGTTATAATATCATTCGTTGGTCATCACATACAAGTGCGCTGGTGTAGCTCAATTGGCAGAGCAGCTGATTTGTAATCAGCAGGTTGCGGGTTCGAGTCCCATCACCAGCTCCATTAAAATATGGAGGGGTTCCCGAGCGGCCAAAGGGGGCAGACTGTAAATCTGTTGCTTTCAGCTTCGGTGGTTCGAATCCACCCCCCTCCACCAAAAAAAAGAGCCGAAAGGCTCTTTTTTAATAATATTCGCCTTCGGCGAAGGGATATTGCGATGAAGTGATATCATTATTTTCGTGATATTGCTTTTATAGGCAGTGAAGAATGAAGATGGATGAAAAATATTTTGTGTGCGTTACCAATAGCATATGTATGGCATTCACTGTTCGTTTTTTTATTTCAAAGGTCATTTGAAAGGCATTGACTTTTCAGCGTGTTTTATGTATAATATACAAAGGAAAACGGCTTGTACATATTTATATCGAGGAGTGCTACGATAGGCAGACTTTTGTGTCGATAAAATGATAGGCGCAAGGCATGCGCTTTTTTATTGTAGGTAAATATGATATGGTTTATACTTGAAAGGATATCGTTTCATGAATACAAAAAAATACTTTATAACACTTTTTCAAATACTGATTTTTGCTGCAATTGCATTTGGTATTTATTATGGCGTTTCATGGGGAATTACCGGAAGGCCTCCTGTTTCTATTGTGTCGGCGCTGAAGGCGGATAGGAATATTCTACTCATGGGAACGGACAAGGAGGGGCTTCGTTCGGATGTCATGATGCTGATTATGGTGCGGCCTTCGGTGTCCACAGTGGATGTGCTCTCCATCCCGAGAGACAGCTTGGTGACTATCAACGGAGATGCCCATAAAATTAATTCTGCACTGGGTATCGGCAAAGAAAAGCTATCTATTCAAAAGGTGGAAGAGATTACGGGGATTAAAATAGATCATTATGCTACCATTTCATTTGAAGGATTTAAGAATATCATCGATATACTGGGCGGCGTAGATTTTAATGTGCCGCAGAATATGGATTATGAAGACCCTTCGCAGGATTTATTTATTCATCTAAAGGCAGGACAGCAGCATTTGGATGGCAAAAAGGCCGAGCAGTTGGTTCGCTTTAGGGGGTATCCCACTGCAGACGAGGGGCGTATCAAAGCGCAGCAAGCGTTTTTGAAGGAAATTTTCCGCCAAAAGCTTACTCCTTCGCTCATTACCAAGGCACCACAAATTGCATCGCAGATTGCAAAACATGTGAAGACGGATATTCCAATCGGCGATTTGCCAAAGTATGGCGCACTGGCTTCAAAGCTGGATGAATCCTCACTTTCCACGCATCAACTGCCCGGCGGAGCACAGATGATAAGCAAGATTTCGTATTATGTTATTAACAAAGCAGAGACAAGAGCATTGGTTCAAGAAATTAAGAATAGACAGCCAAAATCGGCGGAAGAAAAAACCGGGAGCTAAAAAGGAACTTTTGTATAAGGATCGCAGTCTAATACCTGTACCTCTTATTTTATTCAAAATCTCCTCATTTGTTTACCCATTACAAAAGAGCTGCATCCTTATATCGGATACAGCTCTCATTTTTTTGCGTAAAAGCTTATTTCATAAAAGCTTTTAGGTCTTCCATAAATGCATCGCAATTTTCACTATGTACTTCAACCTTAATGGGTCTACTTAAATCCAAACTGAAAATACCCATGATTGATTTTGCATCAACGACATACCTGCCGGAGGTTAAATCGGCATCGAAATCGTACTTATTTACCGTGTTTACGAAGTTTTTCACATCATTAATGGAGGACAGCATAATTTCACAAGTTCTCATACTCTTCATTCCTTTCCATATTGTCTATTGACTTTATGGCTACATTATAATATAAATAATGGTATAAGTCAAGAACATAACCGGATTTACATAAGGATTTTTACACAAATGATATACTTTTGTCATTTTCCAAAGGAGGATGTAGGCTTGAAATATGCAGCATTTTATACGCTGGGTTGTAAGGTAAACCAGTATGAAACTCAGGCTATTGCCGGGATGTTTTTAAAGGCCGGCTATGAGCGAACGGAGTTTGATCGGTATGCCGATATTTATGTGATTAATACTTGCAGCGTCACGGCACTTGCCGAGAAAAAATCCATGCAGATCATTCGCAGAGCCAAGATGAATAATCCACTGGCCATTGTTGTGGTAACCGGCTGCTTTGCCCAGGTAAGTCCGGATAAGGTGAGCGCTATTGCGGGGGTGGACATTGTGGTGGGCAATAGCTCAAAGCAGGAGATTGTGCGCATTGTAGAGGAATTTGGCGGCGAGCCTGTGCGCTATATTGCGGAGCTTGGGGCGGAGTATGCAGGGCTCAGCGCGCATACAGGGTCCGGGCGCACCAGAGCGTTTATGAAGGTGCAAGATGGCTGTAATAATTTTTGTGCTTATTGTATTATTCCATATGCCAGAGGCCGAAATCGCTCTCGTGCCATGGAGGATATCATCGAAGAGGCAAAGGTGCTATCCGCTGCGGGATTCAAAGAAATAGTACTTACCGGTATTCACCTAGCCTCCTACGGAGGCGAGGTGGGAGATAGAGATTTACTGGATATTGTGCGAAATCTACATAAAATTGAGGGTATTGAGCGCATTCGACTCGGCTCCTTAGAGCTGACCCATATTGTGCAAGACATTGCAAAAGATATGGCACAGTTGCCACGCCTTTGTCCGCATTTTCACATTTCTCTGCAAAGCGGATGTGATGCTACGCTAAAGCGAATGAACAGAAAATACACCGCAAGGCAGTATGAGGAGGCAGTTTTCGCACTGAAAACTGCGGCGCCGCATATGGCCATTACCACCGATATGATGGTGGGCTTTCCAGGAGAGACGGTGCAAGAATTTGAGGCAAGCCGTGCGTTTGCCGAGGCGATTGGGTTTGCAAAGATGCATATATTCCCATATTCTAAGCGGCCGGGAACGGTGGCGGCAGATATGGAGGGGCAAATCAGTGCGCAGGAGAAAAAAAGCAGAGCAAAGCTAATGCAACAAACGGCGGATGTGGCTGCCGCACGCTTTGCCGGGGGCCTTGTGGGAACGGTGCAATCCGTTCTGTTTGAGCAGTACCACGAAGGTGGTATTTGTGAGGGGCATGCGGCTAATTATATGCCTGTACGCATGCAATGCAAAGAGGATGAGGAAATCCGAAAAAAGATATTGCCTATTCGCATTACGGGATATGTTGATGGGTTTTTAATAGGGGAGAAATAAATTTTAATGCAAAGGAGTGAGAATATGCCGCAATGGACAACAAAGCAGGAAGAGGCCATCTACTTCATGGGCCATGATATTTTGGTGTCTGCCGGAGCCGGAGCCGGGAAAACCGCCGTGCTTAGCGAAAGAATTCTTCAGCGGATTTGCAACAAAGAAGATCCGGTGGATATCGACCGGTTTTTAATTGTCACTTTTACCAATGCCGCGGCGGCGGAAATGCGCAGCCGCATCAGCCGCAAAATATCCGAGGCTTTAGAGCAGGACCCCACAAACAGCCACCTGCAACGGCAGCTGACTCTGCTCTACAAAGCAGATATTACCACCATTCACTCCTTTTGCCTTGGCATGATTCGCAATAACTTTCATTTAATTGATATCGATCCCGGCGCAGTGGTGGGCAGTGGGCCGAGTATTGATATTCTCAAAATGAGGTGTTGCAACGAAGTTTGCGAGCAAATGTATACTGCAGAGGATGGCGAAACTTTTGCAAGACTAATGGATCTTATTGGCAAAACCACGGATGAATCTGCAGGGCCTGCTGCCATCATTCGCATTTATGATTATATTCGAAGCTTTCCAAATCCACTGCAGTGGCTTCAAGAGCAGACGGAGAAATATAATATCAGCAAGGAATCGGAAACAGATCAAACGCAGTGGGCCATGGAGCTGAGGCAAAGCTTTAAGATAGAACTTGACGGCACAATTCGAGAGGCCCAGCGCCTTATTGAGCTTGCACAAGCCTTGCAGGCTGATTTCTATCTGCCTGCCTTCTTACAGGATGAGGAAATGCTCCTGCGCCTACAGGCGGCCTGTAGCGGCAGCTGGGAGCAAATGCATGAAGCGGCAGGGGAGTGTGGTTTTGTGCGTTTGCGCTCCAAACCAAAGGATTTTGATCCCGATGTGGCACAAAGGTGTAGGGATGTGCGAGATAAAATTAAAAAGATGACGGGAAATGTGGTAAATGAAATACTGTATTTTTCACCTTCGCTCATCTTATCCGGTTTGCAGCAGGCTTATCCTTTGATGCGCATCCTGCAAAAAACCATTGAGCGCTTTGATGCGGAATATACCCTTGCCAAAAAGGAAGAGGCATTGCTGGATTTTTCGGATTTTGAGCACTATGCCTTAAAGCTTCTGAGCTCGAAGTCTTTTTCTCTTGCAGAGGAGCTTCGCCAAAAATATGTGGAGATATTTGTGGATGAATATCAAGATTGCAATAGCGTGCAGGAAGCGTTATTTTCGTATATCTGCAAAAGAAAAGATGGAAAAAGCACCAATATGTTTATGGTAGGGGATGTAAAGCAGAGTATTTACAGGTTCAGGCAGGGGGACCCCACCATCTTTATGGGAAAAAATGATTTGTATGCAAGGCACAGCGAGGAAGGCAAAATGGTGGCACTAAATCGAAATTTTAGGAGCCGCCCTGAAATTATTGAAGGAATTAACAGAATATTTAGCCGAATTATGAGTGAGCATGTTGGCGAAATTGCATATGACACGAACCAACAGCTCAGTAGCGGAGCACAATATCCACCCTGTGCGCATTCGGTGGGTGGCCCCATTGCACTTTTGATAGCACAAACGGATGTGGAAGAGGAAGAGCCGATAGATAGCAATCTGCAAGAAGATGAGGAAGAACAGAGCGAGCAGGAATATACGCTTCCACTTCGAGCAATTCAAATGGAAGCGCAAATGGTGGCCGCTAAAATCCGGCAGCTGATAGACGAGGGGCCGGAGGTTTTTGATGCCACGCAAGGAAAATATCGCCCCATTACATATAAAGACATCACGGTGCTTTTGCGCTCACCCACCGGACGGGCAGAGTGCTTTGAGGAAGCATTTGAGCAGCAGGCAATCCCCTATCATACCGATGCGGGCAGTGGTTTGTTTTTTACACTGGAGATGAAAATGCTCATTTCCATTTTGCGCATCATTGATAATCCCAAGCAAGATATCCCCTTGCTGGGCGTTTTGCGGTGCCCTCTCTTTGGGTTTTCTGAGGACGAGCTACTCCAAATAAAGCGGCAGGGGGGGATGGTTTTTCATGATGCCCTCATGGCCTTTGCAGAGCTAACGCCGAGCGGTAAGCTTGGGGAGAAGTGCAAGGATTTTCTGCAAAAAATAGTACTTTGGCGCAGTATAGCCTGCAGCGTACCTACGGATATTTTAATTGAGCGTATTCTTTTGCAAATCGACTTTTATGCTTTTGCGGCGGCCTTGCCCATGCCACAGCAACGAATTGCCAATTTACATTTGCTACTCAGCTATGCAAGGGAGTTTGAAGAAGGTGGCTTTCGCGGATTGTTTGGTTTTTTAAGCTATGTGGAAAATATCCGTGAGCATCCCGAGACCGGCGTTGCAAAGCTGATGTCGGAAAATAGTGATGTGGTAAGGATTATGAGCATTCATAAATCAAAAGGACTAGAATTCCCCGTTGTATTTGTTTGCGCAACGAGTGCGAAGTTTAACAATAAGGACAGTCGAAGTTCCCTTTTATTACACAAGTCCCTTGGCATTGGCATGGATTATTTGGACAGGGGGCGCAGAATAAAATACAAGCTACTGCCAAAAGCTGCCATTGTACGTCGCATTAAAAATGAAAATATGTCTGAGGAAATGCGGATTTTGTATGTGGCACTCACCAGAGCAAAGGAAAAGCTATTTATTACAGCCGCCAAAAAAGGGGCAAAGCAAAAACTACAGCAGTGGATGGAAGTATCTCAGCAGGAGGGCAGTCTGCCCCTTTGTGACACCTCGAGGGCAAATAGCTTTTTTGATTGGATTTGCGGATGTATTGATAAAAGCTGGGAGGTCAGCATTGAAGAAGCTGTAGCAGGCCCCGCGCTCATGCACAGGCAGGCGCCAATCCTTCAAAGTGAGGCGCACGCAGAGCTAAGTGGCGAAATTGACCGCAGACTTTCATTTGAATACCCACATAAGGCTGCCACGCAGCTACCCGGAAAAATATCCGTTACTGAACTAAAACGCAGGAATGAATACGCATGGGATCCGGAAAGTGCGCTTTTGCATAGCAAAAAAGCGCGAAAGCCTTCCTTTGCCAAGGAAGAGCAAGCACTTGGCGCAGAGCAACGGGGTACACTTTCTCATTTGGTTCTGCGGCATGTTACGCTTAGCGACCTTGAACCGCACAAGGCACTAAAAACTTGTGCTGAAGATCTTGTCAGGCGAAAATTCATCACAGAGTCGGAGCGGTGGCAGATTGATTTTGAGGGAATGGAAGCATTTTTACAATCGCCCTTAGGGCAGAGGCTTCGAAGCGCACGGACGGTGTATCGAGAGATGCCATTTAATATGGACATTCCCGCCAAGGAGCTTTTGGATGTAGTCGGAGCAGAGGAGGAAACGGTATTATTGCAAGGCGTCATTGACTGCCTGTTTTGTGATGAAAAAGGCTGGGTACTCTTGGATTATAAGACGGACAGACCAATGCCCGACACGGAGATCATCAAGCGATACGGCATTCAAATGGCATTCTATGAAAAGGCCGCTCAGCGGATTATCGGCGGCCCTGCTTTAGAAAAGATTATTTATTTGCTTGCAAGTAACAAAGCTATTCTGCTTTAAAGCGATAAAGAATGATTTTTGAAAGGGTGATTGGATGGAGTACTTCATCAGTGAGATATTGGAGAGCGAAGAGGCAAAAAACATTTTAATTAGCTGCGGTGAGCTTGCCAAAAAAGCAAAAAAAGTTGCGGAATATATTTTCTGCGCAGGTGTGTATACTGATTTAAAAGATGAAGAGGCACTTTGCACATTGGCATATATGGCAGAATATGTACGTGAAAAAAATGCGGCAAGAGGAATTTGCGAAGAAATAACGATAGCAACCCTTAAGGACATTAATATATGGATTGATAATTATTTGCTCCAGCACGGAAAGTTTGGCATTGATAAATTTGGATGGCTCATTAATCATTATAGGGGAAATTTATTTCGAATAGGAAGATTGCAATTTATTCTGCGCCCATCGGATGCACATATTCCAAGTGGAGACTTTGTGCTCGATACTCATATTCCGCAGGGTGAACCTTTGGATATTTCGGAGTGTGAAAAAGCATTTTTGCTGGCGGGAGATTTTTTTAAAAATCTTTATCCACAATACGATTTTCAATACTTCTATTGCTATTCATGGCTTCTGGATGAAAATTTACAAAATTTCCTTTCGGATCAAACCAATTTGGTGCGATTTATGAAACTATGGACAAAATATACTTCAGAAAAAAACATGAGCAGTATTATTGAACGCGTTTTTGGCTTTGGCATGACGCGGGAGAAACTTCAAGATGCGGTCCTTAACACCGGACTGCAAATCAATTTAAAAAAGTACTTGGATAATGGTGGCTTATGCCGTGACAGCGCAGGGTATAAAAAAATATAATCAAATTTGCAATGAGGTGCGACGAAACATGGACAATATTGTAATTCCAAAGAGCAATTATATCGTGATTGATGATGTGGGGTGGAAGAAGGGGACAAACGGTAGCTTGCTAAATGAACCCTATCGAACTGGAATGAAACGAAATCACTGTGCGAAGGATTATCAGGCACTTTATGCGCTGGCAAGTAAATTAAATATGAAACTTCAAATTGCATTCGTTGCAGGAGAATGGGATAAGAATAATATTTTGAGGAATGTACCACACAGCAACTGGATGTGGAAAAAATGGAATAATACTGAAAACATATTCGGGGATGAAGCAGAAATTATAGATATCTTAAACGTGAATAAGCTCTCCATTGCTGTTCATGCGTTGTGTCATGAATTTTGGCATGAGGACGGCACATTTAGCCGAGCGGAATTTGGCCCCAAAATAGATCTTGAAATCGCAAAATTGCATTTAAATGCATTCTTTCAAATTTTAAAGGATAATCATATTGATGCACTTATCAATTCATTTGTGCCGCCAGCTTTTATGTACACATACGATAACATTGCAAGGCTGCTTGCGCAATTTGGAATTCAATACATCTCCACTCCGTTTCAAACTGTGGATTATGCGGGGGAAAAGGATCGATATTTTATGGACAATGAACTCATCGTCTGCGACAGAACAAGCGATTTAATTCGATGGGATGTTACAAATGCGAAAGTTCCCGAAGCGATAAAAGACGGTTTTTTTGGAATGCATTTTCCAAATATTTTGGCGGAGGATCCTTCGCAGAACCTTGAAGTAGTGGATGAATGGGTTTGCTACTTTAATCAATATAAGCATCTGTTCGGACAAATTTTGGCAAAGGATGAAGTGGAGGCGCATAGCCAAACGGTTTATCAAAAGGAATTAAAGATAACGGAGAAGATGGATCATATTATGATTGAGGGCAGTGCAAAAAAAAATCTTGCTCCCTATTATTATCTGCATAGCCGCATACCACTTTGTGCAGAGCGTATCAAAAGAGAACAAGATTATGACGAATATAAAATTCCATATAAGCCGCAGACCTTCATTGCCAAACGCACTCATGAAGCAGGCGGAGCAGCATCCAATGGTTTTTCTTCTTTTGCCAAGCGAAACCGCTGACTGTATTGGTAGCCCATCAGCTCCGCTTGCTCCCACAGTTGCTGTGTTGTATCTCTAACCATCGTGCTTTTTTACTACCAACTAAAAATCCAAACATTTCACCCAAAAAGGCAAATACTTATTTGCAACCATAAGTTATAATTGAGCCAAGAAAGATGTGGTGGTGATAGGATGCAAGTATCTCAAGAAATGATATCTGAGCTTTCAAAATTACTGGAGGATTTAAAAAAGAAAGTTTATCATAAGGTCATGCCACTTTCCATTACGGCATGGACATCAAAGGAACCCATTTCATATAATAATCGAATGACAGGGGAACCGAAAGCCTTCCAAATTGGTGACAAATGGGGGGATTTATGGGATTGCGGTTGGTTCCATTTTGAGGGATATGTGCCAATAGAGTGCAAAGGTAAAAGTGTTGTATTAACCATTGATTTAAGTGGCGAAGGGTGCGTATTTGATCATCAGGGTTGCCCGGTGATAGGTCTTACCACTTCCAGCTCTATTTTCGACGGTACCTTAGGTATTCCGGATAAAAAAATAGTACCAATTACTCCTTGTGCCAGGGGGAAGGAGCCAATTGACATTTGGGTAGAAGCCGGCTGTAATGATTTATTTGGGAACTATCGAACTTTTTCAAACAGCGGCATCATTGAATCTGCACACATTACAGTATGTGATGAGGCACTAAAAAGCCTGATGTATGATGTTGAGGTACTTTTTGATTTAATGCAAAGTCTTCCAACGGATGGATTGCGATTTCATAACATCTATCAAGCATTATTAAAGGTGTATCGCATGATGCATGCGTTTTCGCAAGAAGAAATAGAAACAGCCAAACAGATTTTAAAAGAAGAGCTCGACAAAAAAAATGGAGACACCTGCATAGAGGTTACGGCCATAGGTCATTCGCATATTGATTTGGCGTGGTTTTGGCCCATTCGGGAGACCATTAGAAAAGGTAGCCGTACATTTGCAACGGTGCTACATCTGATGGATCGGTATGGGGATTTTATATTCGGAGCCAGTCAACCGCAACTATATGTTTGGATGAGGGATCATTATCCACAGCTATATATGAAAATAAAAGAAAAGGTAAAAGCAGGTCGCTGGGAATGCCAGGGAGCCTTTTGGGTTGAACCGGATACCAATATTCCTTCCGGCGAGTCATTGGTTCGCCAAATTCTGCAGGGGAAAGCATTTTTCAAGGATGAGTTTCAAAAGGATATCAATATTGCTTGGCTACCGGATGTATTTGGCTTTTCAGGTGCCTTGCCACAGATTTTAAACAAATCCGGAATATCATATTTTATGACAACAAAATTGGGATGGAACCGATATAATCCATTTCCACACAGTACATTCATATGGCAAGGAATTGATGGAAGCGGTGTGCTATCTCATATGCCGCCAGAGGGTGGTGTATACAATAGTCCCGCTACTCCCAAATCCCTTGGCAAAATTGAAAAGAATTTTATTGAAAAAGGTATCAGTAATCAATGTATGCTTTTGTACGGAATTGGTGATGGCGGCGGTGGTCCGGGTGAGGAACATATTGAACGGTTAATGAGAGAAAAGAACCTTGAAGGATTGCCAAAGATTGTGCACAAAAGCGGCGAAGATTTTTTCCGGCGTATTGAAGAAAATAAGGAGCAGTATCCAAAATACTGTGGAGAGCTGTATTTTGAACGAACACAAGGCTGCTATTCCTCTGTGGCACAAATCAAAAAATTGAATAGAAAAGTTGAAATTGCACTTTATCAGGCAGAGTTCCTTAGTGTCTTAGCATATATTTTATGCAAAAAAGTATATCCTAAGGCACAATTAAAGGAATTTTGGCGGGAGGTTCTTTTATATCAATTTCATGATATCTTGCCCGGCACTTCTATTCAAAGAGTGTATGATGAATGTTTCCCTCGTTATGAATATATTTTAGATGAGCTTGCCAAGATCTCAAGGCAAGCAGTGGGGCAATTGGCTGGCAAAAGCGAGAAGGGACAATTGGCCGCCTTCAATCTCTTAGGGACGCCTCAATTTCATCAGGGCCATTTTATACCCTCGTTTGGAATGAAAAACATGTTGCATCAGGATACTTTTTCTAGGACTGTTGCGATAACCAATGTGTTAGAAAACCAATATGTAAGAATTGACTTTCATGAAAATGGCAGTATTTCATCGATTTGGGATAAACTGCGCGAGCGAGTAGCAGTATCTTGTGGCGGAAATGAGTTGAGGATATTTAAGGATGATGGGGATGCGTGGGACTTTAGCATTGATCTTTTAAATACCGATTATTCTCTTTTTAAGCTGGAGCATAAAGAGGTTGTTCACTGCGACGATCAAGATTATATTAAATTTCATTATCGGCATTCTAGTTCGGTATTGGTGCAAAAGGTTATTCTATACCATCATAGCGCCAGAATTGATTTTGAGACCAATGTGGATTGGCAGGAAGAGAAGAAACTTCTAAAAGCGGTGTTCCCAATCGAGGTGGTGACTGATTTTGTGGAATGCGATATTCAGTATGGTACCATCAAACGACCCATGCACACCAATCATGCAACAGACATGGCGAAATATGAAATATGCGCTCATCAATGGGTAGATGTTAGCGATGGTGACTATGGCGTTGCTATTCTTAATGATTGCAAATATGGCCATAGCGCGCGCGGCAATCTGGTGACCCTCACACTCCTTCGGGCAACACAGTATCCCGGGACGCATGTAGACAGAGGTTTTCATACGTTCACCTATAGCATTTTTCCGCATAGCGGTGATTATCGAAGCGGATGTGTAGATGAAGAGGCGCAGAAATTAAATCATCCTGTATTATGCATTGAAAACGTGAAGTGTGGTAGTTTTGAGGAGCAGATCTCTTGGATTGATATTGAAAATCCGGCCATTATTGTAGATGCATTTAAAATGGCCGAGAACAGTAACCATATTATTCTTAGATGCCACGAAAACCATCATGCGAAACAAAGCACACACATTCATTTTGGCTTTCATATTCAAAAGGCGTATCTTTGTGACATGATGGAAAATATCATAGAGGAATTACCTGTTATCAATGATACAATTCAAGTAGCATTTGGTCCGTTCGAAATACACACCTTTTTATTAAAACAGGAGGAGGATTGAGTATGGAGATAGAAGTGAGAGCAAAGCAATTGGTTGAACAAATGACGCTGGGAGAAAAAATCAGTCAGCTGATTTACAATTCTCCTGCGATTGAGCGACTGGGTATTGACTCATACAATTGGTGGAATGAATGTCTACATGGTGTGGGACGAGCAGGAACAGCCACCGTTTTTCCTCAGCCCATCGGCCTTGCCGCCACATTTCACACAAAGCTTATTCACGAGATTGCGGTGTGTATATCCGATGAAGCCAGAGCAAAGCATCATGCATTTGCTAAGCACCATGACAGAGACATGTATAAAGGACTCACTTTTTGGAGTCCAAACATCAATATATTGAGAGATCCGAGATGGGGCAGAGGTCATGAGACATATGGCGAAGATCCCTATCTTACTGCGCAAATGGGAATTGCATTTGTAAAAGGCTTACAAGGCGATGAAAATATGAAGTATAGGAAATGTGATGCTACACTGAAGCATTTTGCCGCCCATAGCGGGCCTGAGCTAGGACGCCATGGATTTCATGCCATTGTGAGCAAGAAGGATCTTGCAGAGACGTATCTATACGCATTTGAGCGCTGTGTTAAGGAGGCAAAGCCCTCTGCCGTTATGGGAGCTTACAATCGTCTCAACGGGGAGGCTTGCTGTGCGAGTCAATTTCTATTGCAGGATGTTTTGAGAAAAGATTGGAAGTTCGAGGGTTACGTTGTTTCAGATTGTGGTGCTATTTGTGATATTAATGAGCACCATCACATTACCGAGACGATGATACAATCCAGTGCACTGGCGCTGAGATGCGGTTGTGAGTTAAATTGCGGACACGCCTATTATAATCTCATGGCGGCATACGAGGCAGGATTAGTTAGCGAAGAAACCATTACCCATGCTGTGGTGCTGTTAATGACAGCTCGCTTGCGACTTGGTATGTTTGATTGCGATAATCCGTATTCCAATATCCCATATGATGTGGTTTCCTGTGATTTGCATCGTCAGATGGCAAGAAATGCAGCTAGCGAGGGTATTGTATTACTCAAAAATAATGGCGTTTTACCACTTTCAAGAGAATTATCATGTGTTGCCGTTATTGGCCCAAATGCAAATGATCGTGATGTGCTACTTGGCAATTATAACGGCACGCCAATGCACACCTCTACCGTATTAGATGGAATTTTAAATCATGTGAAAGCGCATACAAAGGTTCTTTATTCAGAGGGCTGTCATATTACAAAAGAGGCAAGTAAAAATTACTATAACACGCCGTACACAGAAGCTTTGATTGTGGCCGAGCAGTCCGATGTGGTTATTCTTTGCCTTGGTTTGAACCCAAGAATTGAAGGGGAAGAGGGAGATGCTTTTAACTCTGATGCAGGGGGAGACCGCACAGATATAGCCTTGCCGCTTGTGCAGCAAAAACTCTTCGAAGAGGTACGAAAATCGGGCAAAAAAATTGTCCTTGTAAGCATGTCCGGCAGCTGCATTGCATTTGGCAAATTAGCACAAGAATGTGATGCTATATTGCAGGCGTTTTATCCAGGGCAAGAAGCCGGCAATGCCATAGCAGACATTTTGTTTGGGGATGTAAATCCGTCAGGAAGACTTCCTATCACTTTTTATGCATCAATAGAGGATTTGCCGCCATTTGAAGATTATGCAATGGAAGGGAGAACATATCGGTTTTTTGGGGGTATTCCTTTGTTTCCATTTGGTCATGGGCTTAGTTATACAACCTTTGAATATAGTGAATTTCATATCAACAGCCACTCCATTGATAGCGGTCAGTCTATTTGTGCCAGTGTTTGTATAAAAAACACCGGTCAATATGACGGCTATGAGGTAGCACAGCTATACCTCAAAGACCATGAGGCGACCACACGAACGCCACAGCATAAACTCATTGCTTTTCAAAAAGTGTTTATTCCCCGAAACGAACAGGTTTTCATAAACTTTGAAGTGAAGCCGCAAGATATGATGCTATATGATGAGGATGGCACAAGAATATTGCAACCCGGTGCATTTTCAGTATATGTGGGAGGCGGACAGCCGGGATTTACAACTGTTCTAAAGAAAACCTTTCAGGTAACTTGAAAATGAAATGAAGAGAGGACAAGAGACATATGGAACATTTTATATATGGCACCCAGTATTATCGTGCGCCAACACCTTTGCCTGAGGAATGGGAACACGATATTGCAAATATGCACAATATCGGTATTGAAGCGTTTCAAATAAGAGTACAATGGAGAACCAATGAGCCGGCCGAGGATCGGTACTGTTTTGACGATGTGGATAAGCTATTTGAAATTGCCAAAAAGAACAATCAAAAGGTGATTATAAAATTCATGCTGGAGAATGCTCCCCAGTATATCTTTGATCGGTATGCCGGTGCAAGAAAGGATTTTCATTCTTTGCCAATTCTGCCATCAACACATGGCGCTTTCTATGTGGGAGGGTGGTTGCCGTGCTTTGAAAACCCGGATGTTCGCCTCCGTGCAACGAAGTTTATCGAGCAATGCGTAGGGCGCTATAAAGATAAAAAAGAGCTGATTTTATGGAATGTTTGGAATGAACCGCGTTCAAGGCCGGCACAAGACTGTGCATGTGAGCATTCGATGAATGAATTTCGGCAATGGCTTGCAAAAGAGTTTATCACCATTGAGGATTTCAATCGTTTTTTTGGCGTTAATGAAGAAAGCTTTGCTACCATTCCGGTGCCGGGTGGCCCTCACGGTTATTGGGATTTTTATTTGTTTCGCAAGTGGAGAAGTGGGGTTGCCATTCAAGAAAGGTTGCAATGGGTATATCAAACCATCAAAAACATGGATAATAAAAGGCCAATCATGAGCCACGTTGGTTTTTCAGCTTGTTTGCAAAAAAGTTTTCATGATAATAGTGATGATTATTTGGTGGCAGGGGCGGTTGATTTCTATGGCACATCCTATCCCGTGCCAAACCATTTGGAAACAAAAGAGGATGAGCTACAATGCACACTTTTACCTGATTTTATGCGCTGCGTGGATAAAAACTATTTTATACATGAGTTTTATCCGGACTGGGGTAATTGGAGAGCACCAATTTCACTTGCGGATTTTCGCTATAAGCTTTGGTCCATGGTATCCAGAGCCACCAAGGGAATTGTGTATTGGCAATATAGGGCAGAGCGTGTGGGCAATGAAGAAAATTTAGCAGGCCTCGTTCGGATGGATGGAACGCATAAAAATATTACCGAGGAGTCTGCGAAATTCGGCAAAATAATTAAAGCATACCCGGAGGTTTTTGCCAGTCTTACCACGCCAAAAGCGGATGTTGCCATCTTGTTTGACTACAACTCAAATCTGATGGCACAAATAGAGGATTGCACATCCACTTTATTTGAATTTAAAGTAAAAGAAAATCCACTGCAATATTACTACAAGGCACATGCTGGGTATTATAAACTGTTTTTTGATTTATCCTTGCCCATCGATTATATTGACACAAGGAATACCAAAAGCATAAACGATTACAAAGTGATTGCCATTCCATACGCCTCTATGATAGAGGATGAAATCATTGCAGATTTAGAAACGTTTGTGCAAAATGGCGGCATTCTTTTGATAGATGAAGGAATTGCACTGCGAGGGAAAAACACATGGATAAAGCTAAAATCACCCGGAATTGGTTGGGAAAACATTGCCAGTGCATCGTGGATAGAACGGAAAAGGGTAGAGGCTATGCCGGTGCAGGCTGAGGAATTTACTTTTACAGGCGCACCATTTCAAACAGAATATCTAGCTCAAAATGGGGACTGCGTGGGACGATTTGCAGATGGATGTCCGGGAATTACCAAATTTCAACTTGGAGAAGGAAAGGTCTTTTTATTTGGGTTTTCAGCTGGATATAGCTATCAGACTTTTGGAGATGTGGCTTTAAAAAGTTGGGTTGAAAAGCAAATACCATACGATAAACTTACAAAAAATCCATGTGATGATATTGAAAAAAGCATTTATAGTAGATTTGTAATGGCAGATGGCTGTAAGATTTTGATTGTGTTCAATCGTTCCAACAAAGAGCAGACTATTT
>CAZQDP010000042.1:0-13897 GCA_964592375.1 uncultured Eubacteriales bacterium
ATGACAGGCGGACAAATGGCACCCACCTCGCTGGTGGGGCAGCAGACCCAAACCACACCATATGGCAGAAAGGTAGAAACGCAGGGGTATCCCATCAATGTATGCGAGATGCTATCCGCCCTGGAAGGTAGCTCCTACATTGAACGTACGGCAGTAGACTGCGTGAAAAATATACGCCTTACCAAAAAAGCAATTAAAAAAGCATTTGAAACGCAGATAGCCGGAAAAGGCTTCTCGCTGATAGAGGTGTTATCGACCTGCCCTACCAACTGGGGCTTATCGCCGGTGGATAGTCTAAAATGGCTTCAAGAAAATATGATCCCGAGGTATCCGCTCGGTATATTTAAGGAAAAGGAGTGATGAGATGAGCACACAGCAGATTATATTGGCAGGATTTGGTGGTCAAGGGATTTTGTTTGCAGGAAAACTGCTGGCATATGCCGGAATGCTGAAGGGTAAAAATGTTTCTTGGTTGCCTTCCTATGGTCCGGAAATGCGAGGCGGCACCGCAAACTGTCATGTGATATTATCGGATGAAGAGGTAGCTTCCCCCATTATTACATCACCAACTGTGGTCATTGCACTCAATCTGCCCTCTTTGGATAAATTTGAGGATAGCACTCAGCCTGGCGGTATTGTGATATATGATAGCTCACTCATTGAACGGCAGGTAGAGAGAAAAGATGTTGTAAGTTGCCCTGTTCCTGCCACTCAAATGGCAACAGATATGGAAAAGCCAACCTTGGCCAATATGATTGCCATCGGCCGTCTTCTTGTGCAGAGTGATGTGCTTTCCTTGGCAGAAATTGAAATGGCAATGGAAAAATGCGTGCCGGCAGGTAAACGTAGCTTGGTGGAGACCAATATGAATGCCATAAAAGCGGGCATGAAATAAACATAAATACAGTATCAAAGCACTTGTGCGAAAGCTTCTTTTTTGCACAAGTGCTTTTTGGTTATATTTAACACATGCATATTTAAAAATAATTTGAGTTTCCCCATTTTTTCAAAAGACATCTAAAGTAGTGATTTTGATGACATTTCGGGACAATAGTGACAGATATTCGGCGCTTTTGTCATAAAAATATACGGTTTTTTGTGACAAAACAGTACCGTCCCATAGCAATGTTGTCAAAAACACGACCAGTTTTGCATCTAAGGAAAAAATGGGGAAACTCAAATTAAAAATAATGCTTGCATTTTTGGACATTTTCTGATATAATTTCGTCTGTTAATTATTGTCTCTCTTTTTCTCAAAGTTTATCTTTGGGGCATACAATGGCGTATGTATAATAAGAGATGGTATGATGCGCATTATTGTGTTACACAAAACGCAGCATTGCAAATTGAATATGGTCAGGCAATCATGTGCGGCACCAATCTGCGTTTATAAGCTTTTGTAAACCATTTTTTTTAGCCGTATCGTGAAGGCAATTTTGTGATGCGAAAATTACGTCAGAATTGACGGAAAAATCGAAAAATGGAGGGTAATATTTATGAAAATACTTGGAAGAGTAATGGATGAAGTCATCAAAAGGAACCCCGGAGAACCTGAGTTTCATCAGGCGGTCAGGGAAGTATTGGAATCCTTGGAGATCGTGGCAGAAAAGAAGCCGGAATGGGTAAAAGCCGGCATTTTCGATAGAATTGTTGAACCTGAGCGCCAAATCATTTTCAGAGTGCCGTGGGTGGATGATAAAGGCATGGTGCAAGTAAACAGAGGCTTTAGAATTCAGTTCAATAGTGCGATCGGACCTTACAAGGGTGGTTTGAGATTGCATCCTTCTGTGAATGCCAGCATTTTGAAGTTTTTAGGATTTGAACAGATATTAAAAAATTCATTAACCGGTCTTCCCATTGGCGGAGGTAAAGGCGGCAGTGACTTTGATCCCAAAGGCAAGTCAGACGGAGAAGTAATGCGTTTTTGTCAAAGCTTTATGACAGAATTGCAGAGACATATCGGCGAGAATACGGATGTTCCTGCAGGCGACATCGGAACAGGCGCAAGAGAAATCGGCTTTATGTATGGTCAATATAAAAGACTGAGAAACGACTTCACAGGCGTTTTAACCGGTAAGGGATTAACATGGGGCGGAAGTCTTGCAAGAACGGAAGCGACCGGCTATGGTCTTTGCTATTTTATGGATGAAGCACTAAAAGCAAAGGGCAAATCTTTTAAAGGGACAACCGTTGTTATTTCCGGTTCGGGCAATGTTGCAATTTATGCAACACAGAAGGTACATCAGTTGGGTGGTAAGGTGGTTGCACTGAGTGACTCCGGCGGATATATTCACGATCCCGAGGGAATTAATTTAGATACGGTTATTCAAATTAAGGAAGTAGAAAGAAAAAGAATTAGCGAATACATTAAATATCATCCGAAGGCTACATACACCGAAGGCTGTAGCGGAATTTGGACAATTAAATGTGATATCGCACTTCCAAGTGCTACGCAGAATGAGATTGACGAAGCTTCAGCAAAAGCACTTGTGGCAGGTGGATGCTATGCAGTGGGTGAAGGTGCCAATATGCCTTCTACACCTGAAGCTGTTGAAGTATATTTGAAGAATAAAATCATCTATGGGCCTGCAAAAGCAGCGAACGCAGGTGGTGTTGCTACTTCTGCACTAGAAATGTCTCAAAACAGCATGAGATATTCTTGGACATTTGAAGAAGTAGATGCTAAACTGAAGGATATTATGATTAATATCTACAAGGCCTCCAGTGAAGCTGCGAAGGAATATGGATGCGAAGACAATTTGGTTGTTGGCGCAAACATTGCAGGTTTCTTAAAGGTTGCCAATGCAATGTATGCTCAAGGTGTTGCATACTAAGTTGCACCAAAGGGTAGTATAGTAATTGCAAAAGGCGGCAATTGACCAATTGAGAGTCAAATGCCGCCTTTTTAGGTTGCAAATATGAACGATTATGTTTTGTGTTTTTTCAAAATTGGGCTTGCCGAAAGCAGGATTAGCACCGATAGGGTGATGATGAGCTCTGCTAACATATAGGAGGCGTTATACACCAAGGAATACAGCCAAACGGGCTGACCTTCCGGTGCGAAGGAGCTCCAAATCAGGATGCCGGATACAAAGTGGCACAAAAAACGAAGTGATAGCACAACGCCTCCACCAATTGCCACCTTTGCCATGGGATGCCGAAATGGACTCGCAAGGCTGCCTGCAAGGCCCAATACACCAAATGCAATCACATAATCCAGCAGCACCACGAGTGCAAAGGAAACCATATCCCCCGTGGGCGGCGGATAAAAACCGATGGCCATCTGCACGAGTGCATAGGTAATCGAGGTTAAAAGTCCCCATTTCACATTGTGCCGAAGGGATACAATAATCACAGGAACCATACTTGCAACGGTAACAGAGCCTCCATTTGGGAGCTTGAATACCGCAAACATGGATAGCACTACCCCGAGCGCCACCATGATTGCACATTCTGTTAGGATATACAATTTCTTACTTTTCATTTTTCTGCTTCCTTTTCTTTTGATTTTTGAGCAGCGCACAAAACAAAAAGCGCTGCGTAATGAGCGCAGCGCATAGAATAACAATATGATTCCTACGCCGGCATTACCCGGATCAGGTATGCGGGTTAAGAATAAACATTCTCTCTCAGCCGGATATTTCCAGCACCCCGTTCCTTTTCCAACAGTGCGCTTATGTGCACATGCTAGATATTCTTTTTTCTGTATGAATTATACTACGTTCATCATTTTTTGTCAATATTTTTTTGCGGACATTATAATATAATGCAAATCAGTCCGCCGCTTCCCTCGTTGATAATGCGCTGCAAGGTTTCTTGCAATTTAAATCTTGCATCCTCCGGCATACGACTGAGTTTGTTGTGCAGACCTTCGTTTACCAGATCATGCAAGGATTTGCCGAAAATATTTGACTCCCATATCTTTTTGGGATCCACTGCAAACTCACTCATCAAATAATTAACCAGCTCTTCACTTTGCTTCTCACTGCCAACAATGGGGGAAACCTCTGTTTCAATATCTGCCCGAATCATATGAATAGATGGAGCACTAGCACGCAAACGAACACCAAATCGACTGCCCTGTTTAACGATTTCCGGCTCTTCCAAGGTGAGCTCATCTATGGTGGGAGATACAATGCCATACCCCTTCGCTTCTACTTCTTTGAGGGCGTAGGCAACCTTATCGTATTGCTTCTTCACACCGCTCAACTCTTCTAATAGATGCAGTAGCGTGTCGTCGCCGTCAATTGCAAAGCCTGTCATCTCGCTGAGCACTTGATAGAATAAACCGTCAGGCGTGGACAGTTCAATGTTCATTATGCCGCCGCCCAAATCAATATCCGTAAGCTTTGCTTCCTTAATAAATTCAAACGCTGAGAGTGCAGCGGTTTTGTTTGCTACCTCTCTGATTTTGGATACTTCTTTGAGAATATCAATAATAGCAGAATAGATATTGGTTTTCAACGGATGGTCTTGATGCAGCGCCTCAAGCCACTTGGGCAAATTGATGCCTATTTCTCTTAATGGGAATTCATAGAGAATTTTCGCCAAAATGTCCTTGATGTCTTCTGTTTCCATATCCGCACAGGAAACGGGAAGAACTGGAACTGAATATTTTTCTTCCATGGTGTCACGCAGCTCGAGCGTGGCCGGGGAGTTTGGATGAACGGAATTGAGCAGAACCACAAAAGGTTTATTAATGGCCATAAGCTCCCGAATGACCCTTTCCTCAGCTTGCCAATAATCATCCCTTGGAATATCTGTAATACTGCCATCCGTTGTGATTACAAGCCCAATGGTGGAGTGTTCATTAATAACCTTTTTTGTACCGGCTTCCGCAGCTTCATGGAAGGGAACAGGCTCATTGTTCCATGGGGTTTGCACCATGCGGGGCATACCCTCCTCCATGCCGCCCAGGGCACTGTCCACCATATACCCGACGCAATCCACAAGACGAACGCGGCATCGCGCATTGTCCATTTCGATTTCAACCGCTTCATTGGGGACAAATTTCGGCTCGGTAGTCATAATGGTGCGACCGCCTGCACTTTGAGGCAATTCATCTCGTGCACGTTCTTTTTTAAAGGTGTTATCAATTCCCGGTAGCACCATTAAATCCATAAACCGCTTGATGAATGTGGATTTGCCTGTGCGTACCGGTCCCACAACGCCTACGTATATATCCCCCTGCGTTCTCCTGGCTATATCCTGATAAATGTTACCTTCCTGCATACGTCTGTGTACCTCCCTTGAAAATTCAGCTATGTTACTACATTTATATTGTACTTGCAGTGGGTTTATTCATGTTTTATAAAAAATGTGGACTATTATTCTACTTATGAAGAAAAGGAGGTGGCCAGCGGGAAATGGCATACGATAAAAGGCGGGTAACCCATCGAGTTGCCATGGAAGGATTTCGGCGTTTGTTGTATATAAAAGACAAAAATGTGACAAAATGTCTCTGCCAATACGTTGACAAAATAAAATTAATATGATATTATTAAAATGTTAGAAAAATACATGTATAATAAAATACAATTTAATAATATATTATAAAGAAGAGCGTGAAGTAAAAGATGAATAAACGTGTATTCCTTTCATCCCCACATATTGGGGATGATGAACGAGAGTTTGTGTCTCAAGCATTTGATTCTAATTATGTTGCCCCTTTGGGACCGCATGTGGATGAATTTGAAAAAACAGTTGCGAATTATATTGGAGTTGCGGGCGCTGCGGCATTTTGTTCCGGCACCGCAGCAATACATTTGGCATTAAAGCTTGTCGGAGTGGAAAAAGGCGACATTGTTTTTTGTTCTTCACTTACCTTTTCGGGTTCTTGTAATCCCATTATGTATCAAAATGGCACTCCTGTTTTTATTGATTGTGAGCCGCAAAGCTACAATATGTCTCCGGTTGCGCTTGAAAGGGCCTTTGCAAAGTATCCGAAACCAAAGGCTGTTATTATTGTGAATTTGTATGGTCAGTCTGCGGACTATGATGAACTTTCAGATATATGCGAGCGCCATGGTGTACCGATTATTGAAGATGCTGCAGAAAGCTTTGGAGCTACATACAAGGGAAGGCAAACCGGCACCTTTGGTCGGTTTGGTATTCTATCGTTTAATGGGAATAAAATCATTACCACCTCCGGTGGTGGGATGCTACTGAGTAACGATGAAAAGGCACTCCAAAAGGCGAAGTTTTGGGCCACGCAAGCAAGGGATAGCGCACCATATTATTTGCATAGCGAGCTTGGTTATAACTATCGGCTATCCAATATATGTGCCGCAATAGGCTGTGGACAAATGAAAGTACTGGATGATAGAATTGCCAAGAAAAAATACATATTTGAGCGGTATAAAGATGCATTTTCCCATATAGAAGCGATTAAAATGTATCCGGTTTGTAATTATGGAAAGCCAAACTACTGGCTCTCTGTCATGGAACTCTCCACAGGCTGCGGGTTAACGCCTGCAGATATCATTGCCGCATTAGAAGCACAAAACATTGAATCGCGGCATATTTGGAACCCAATGCACCTTCAGCCATTCTATCAAAAGTATGACTTTTTCAGTCACTTCGAGAAAAAGCAAAGTGTGGCAGAACAGCTCTTTTATCAAGGGGTATGCTTGCCTTCGGACACCAAAATGACGGATGAGGAAATAGATAGGGTAATTGATATCATCAATAATAAACTATTAAATTAGTTGCACAAATGCACAATTGTTTTTAATTAACAGGATAAGATTGATGTAAAATATGGGTTTTTATGAGGAGGTCAAACATATTGTATCGAAAATATTTTAAGAGATTGATGGATATCGTGTTGTCAATATTCGCGATTGTTCTTTTATCTCCGATCATTGGTGTTGTTGCACTACTTGTCAGAGCAAAACTTGGCGCTCCTATCATTTTTAGGCAAGATAGACCTGGACTTAATGAAAAGATTTTTACAATGTATAAATTTAGAACAATGACAGACAAAAAGGACGAGCAAGGGCATCTCTTGCCCGATGAGGTAAGACTCACACATTTTGGTCAATTTTTACGTAGCACGAGTTTAGATGAATTACCGGAGCTATTGAATATTGTTAGGGGAGATATGAGTATTGTAGGCCCTAGACCATTGCTGATCAAATACATGAAATTGTATTCGCAAGAACAGCGTAGACGTCACTTGGTTAGGCCTGGACTTACGGGCAATAATGCAATGTACGGAAGAAACAATGTGCCGTGGGAAGAACGTTTCCGCAATGATGTGTACTATGTGGACCATTATAGTTTTTGGTATGATGTTAAAATTATTTGGGTGACATTCTTTAAAGTTATTAAAAGAGAGGGCATTTCCTGCAATGGACATGCCACGATGACAGAATATTCTGGTGAAAAACAAATGAATGGATAGCTTTCGTTTGTTGTATAATTCAATAAGCAATGAAAGGAATGAAGTAACGACATGCAGGAATTTCTTGAATTTGTTGCAGGCATTTTGAATGTGGATGTAAGCAGTATTTCACTTGACACCGAAGATCAAGCATTGCCGCAATGGGATTCCATTATGCAACTTCGATTGGTCATGGAAATTGAAGAAAGATATGGCATTGAATTTCCATTTGATGCAATTTCTAATCTTCATAAGTTGGGAGACTTATATCAGTACGTACAGGCTGATTGAAATAAAAATAAGGATTGGTGTTTTGTATGAACATTGGGTTAATATCAAATGTAAATACAGATATTATAAAGCAAATATTCTCTAAAGAGTACCAAGTTTTTTCTCCGGACGGATACGCAGGTATGCTTCAATGCATCATTAGTGAGAAGTCAGCATTGTATGAATATCAGCCTGAAGTTGTCATTATTCTTATTGATGGACATGAGGCGACAAAGTCATTTGAAAGATATGATGAGTGCGAGGAAGAATTAACTACATACTTAGATGCAATCGCTATGCTTCGGCAGCGACTACCGGAATGCCTTCTCTTGGTGTCGTCAATTGACATTCAATTAAAAAGGATTAAACCGCTTTCACTTATGCACTTCGAACGCAAATTAGAGTGGTTTTGGTATGAAAGTCTCTCAAGAGTGGTTCGGGACAATGAGCGCATATATATTCTTGATTTAAAGGAAATGGTCGAAGAAATGGGGAGAGAACATTTCTATTCTTCGAAAATGTGGTATGCAGGTAGCATCCCGTATTCCCTCATTGCCTCTAAAAAAATTGTTGAACGTTCGCAGAAAATCATGGAGAGTTATCAAGGGGCAAGGTATAAATGCCTTGCCCTTGATCTTGATAATACACTCTGGGGAGGCGTCCTTGGGGAAGATGGCATAGAGGGTATTAAGCTGAGCCAAGTAAAAGAAGGTTCTGTATATTATGATTTGCAAAAGCGCATTAAAGAAATTAAGAATACCGGTGTGGTTTTAGCTATCTTGTCAAAAAACAACCATGAGGATGTGTTAAAGGCGCTTGATGGACATCCTAATATGATTTTAAAGTCGGATGATTTTGTGGGTATTTATGCGAACTGGGATGAAAAATCACAAAACATACAAAAGTTGGCCAAGGAGCTAAACATTGGAATTGACTCATTTGTATTTTTTGATGATAATCCTTTGGAGAGGGAAGCCATGAAAATTATGCAGCCGCAGGTTGTGGTGGTAAATTTTCCAAAGGATATAACTCAGTTGGAGAAAAATGCAATTGACATATATGAACGCTACTTTTTAAGCTTCAAAACCACAAAAGAAGATAGTCAAAAGACAGATATGTACAAAGCAGAGCTTGTTAGGAAACAGAAAAGAGATTCATTTATATCAATTGAAGATTATATCAAATCGCTTGAAATTAGTATTTCAATTCACAAATTGAGGAAAGAAGAAGTGGAAAGAACTGCGCAGCTTACTCAAAAAACAAATCAATTTAATGTGACCACCAAACGATATACCCCTGCTGATATAATTAAGTTGGCAAAAAGTGATAGTTTTGAAATATATACTTGTTCCGCATCAGACAAATATGGGGATAGTGGTCTCGTGAGTGTTTTAATTATTGAGTATAAGGACAGCACTGCGTACATTGATACATTTTTAATGAGTTGTCGTGTGATGGGACGCACCATAGAAAACAGTATAATACAAAGAATAGAAGATATTCTTGTTGCAAAACAGAAGAAGCTTATTAAAGCTACCTACTTTCCTACGGCAAAAAATGAACCAGTAGCTTTTTTATTTGAAAAACTGGGATTTGATGTGGAGCATCTGAATCAAGATGGATCCAAGAATTATTGTAAAATATTGAGTAAAAATACTGAGAAGTTGCAGTTTATGCATGTAAATCTTGACGAATGGGAGCGTGTAGAGAATTGGGAGTGAAAATTGTACAGATTTTGGATTTACTTAATAATAAACAAATTGAATATACGTTCTTAGGAGACAAAGGTGAGATAGTGGAAGGATTTTCTAGCATATATGACTATCGACAAGGTACTTTCACTTGGGCGAGAAGTAACGAAGTCTTAAAGCAAGCGATGGATGCAAGTATTTGCAACGTGAAACTACTCATTACGGTTTTGGATATAGAACACAATTGGCGAGCACAGAATATTCTTACGGTAGAGGATCCTCATAAGGCGTTTTTTACCATTCTTGAAGAATATTACAGTGAAGAATGTATACATGCTATTTCAGATCGAAGTGTCATAGATGAAAGTGTACGCCTTGGGGAAAATGTACATATAGGGAATTACTGTACGATTGGGAAAAACGTTTTAATTGGAGATAATACCTTTGTTGCAAATAATGTGGTTATTGCTGATAATGTTAAGATTGGAAAGGATTGTCTCATTAAATCCGGTGCCTCCATAGGCGAGGTGGGGTATGGACCTTATTGGGATGAAGATGGTCATTTAAGGACTGTAAAGCATTATGCTTCAGTAAGCATTGGCAACAGTGTGTATATCGGAACGAACACCACTATTGATAGAGGTGTATTATTTGACACAACTATTGGTGATTATTGCAAGATAGAGAACTTATGTCATATTGCGCACAATACAAGAATTGGGGAAAACACTTTGGTTATAGCTGGTGCTATCGTATCGGGTAGCGTTGTTATTGGGAAAAATTGTTGGATATCAACTTCTGTAATCAAAGATAGAGTTACTATTGGTGAACAAGTAACGATTGGGATAGGCTCTGTCGTTCTTTCGAATGTGGAGTCAAACTGCAAAGTTTTTGGTAATCCTGCAAGAATCATTGAAAGAAAATAAAAAGAATATGAGGGAAGGTTTTGATGTGAGAGTGTTAGTTATAGCTGCTCATCCTGATGATGAAGTGTATGGAATGGGCGGTACGATGGCAAAACTAACAGCAAGAGGTGACGAGGTATATGTTCTTATTGTTACGGAAGGCTGTTCAACGCAATATTTAGGAAATGAAGAAATTATTAAAGAGAAAAAAGAGGAAGCAATAAGATCGAATAACATATTAGGTGTTAAAAAAGTATTTTTTGGTGATTTGCCTGATATGAAGCTGGATACCGTGCCTCACACAGAGATTAACCGAATAATTGAAAATGCGATTCAGGAAATAAGACCTCACGCCGTGTACACTCATTTTTATGGGGATGTCAATAATGATCACAAAGAAGTGTTTAAGTCCACCATGGTAGCGGTTCGTCCGGTGCACACCCAATGTGTAAAGGAAGTCTATTGCTATCAGGTGCCATCTTCAACCGAGTGGGCACCGCATATTGTGTCTGATGCGTTTACTCCCAATATATTTGTTGAAATTAGTGATCATATTATACAAAAAACTGAAGCTATAGTAGCATATCAAACAGAAATTCGGAAATATCCTCATCCGCGCTCCACTGAAGTAGTTGCGGCATATGATGAGGCGCTGGCAAAGAAGGTGGGGATGGACAAAGTTGAAGGATTTGTGTTAATCCGCAAATTAATTGTGTAATATTGTGGATGGAAGGGATGAAAATGATGAAAAGTGGAAAAACTATTTGGTTGCTCAATCATCACGCTGTTACACCAGAATATGGTGGGGGCGGAGAGAGGCATTATGAACTTGCGATGGAACTTGCTAAACGCGGTTATGATGTGACAGTGTTTGCTTCATCATTTTCCCATACACAGCATCTGTACTTAATAGATGAAGAAATAAAGGTTTGTGAGTATTTAGAACATATGAGGTTTGTTTTTTTGCGCACAGCACCTGCATATGGCAATATGGCAAAACGACTTTTAAATTATTTTTCATATTATAAAAAGTTAAAAAAAATATATAAGGAGTATCCCAAACCGGATGTTATTATTGCATCCTCAGTACATCCTCTTGCATGGGAAGCCGGTGCGTACATCTGCAGAAAAACCGGAGCAAGATTTTTTGCAGAGGTGAGAGATTTATGGCCGTTTAGCTTAAAGGAGCATCTTGGGAGGATATATTTTGCCGTTGAAGCATTTTTTCTTCCGATTGAAAAAAGAGCTTATCAAAAAGCAGAAAAAATTGTAACCACCATGCCATATGCATATGAGTATATAGCAAAATTGGGCATTGATCCACAGAAAGTGGTGTGGATTCCACATGGCATAGATATTGAGAGCTTTGATAGAAATCAAAAAGATAATGATGGCAATATTCCACTAAACATAAAAGAGGTTTTAAAAAGCGGTTATTGTTGTATATATGCCGGTGCATATACGAAGAGTGAGGGCTTGGAACACTTTATCAAGGCTGCAAAAATTATAACAGATGAAGGTCACGAGAATATCAAATTTGTGTTTATTGGTGAGGGAACGGAAGGGTCAACCATTCGAAGGATGGTGGCGGATTTGCATTTAGAGCATGTTGTGCATATATTTGGCAAGGTTCCTCGCAATCAGGTGGGTGCTATTCTTTCTTTGGCACAAATATGTATATGCGGATTGATTGACAAGGAAGCATTTCAATATGGCATTAGCAAAAACAAGTTTTACGATTACTTTGCTGCCAGAAAACCGGTGATTTTTGCATCTAACGTAAGGGGAAGCATTATTGATATGGCAAAGGCCGGGTTTACAGTGCGATCCGAAAATCCGCAGCAAATTGTCGATGCCGTGCGAAAGTTGTACCATATGCCGGAGCAGGAGCGTAATGTGCTTAGTGAGAACGGAAGACAATATCTTGAGCAACATCACACAAATGAATCTGTTGCTCGTCAGTTTGAAGAAATTATTCAGAGCGATAAATAGGAAGAGCAAAAGTATAGGATGGATAATGTAATGAGTAAAATAAAACTGGCCTACAAATCCATTAAGAATATGGGTATTGGTTGGCTTACCCATAGGCTTCTTTATGAGCTGAAACTAAAATCAGGGTACATGAAGATTAAATTTCCCATGAAAGCGTATAGCGACAGGGAGTTTTCGAAGGATATCGGATGTGCAAATGCACAGGATGCAGTGGAAAAAATTAAATCACTACAAAGTGCATTTATCTTTAGCAGTGAGGATCTTGGTCGTATCAAATCCTATTATCAAGAGAAAATGGGAGAAGAGGACAAGCAAATTGTGCTCACAAATGCAAATGATGCGTTGGAAGGAAAGATTCGCTGCTTTAGTAAATGGACGGCAGATTACAAGCAACCTATCGCATGGAATTTTAATCCAGTCTCAAACACATTTTCCCCAAAGGAGGTCCATTGGTCGCAAATCAAAGATCTGAGTAAGGCTGATGGAGATATTAAATATATTTGGGAGATTGCCAGATTTCCTCATTTTTATGATATCATCAAGGCCTATTTGATTACCGAAGATGAAAAGTATGCGGAAACATATTGGCAATATATTGAAGACTTTGTTCGTGGCAACCCTTACGAGGTGGGTGTTCACTGGAAATGTGGGCAGGAAATATCTTTTCGGCTTTTTGCATGGTATTTTGGCTATTGTGTCATGAAGCGGTCGCGCGCAACTACAGATGACAGAATACTCATGCTTTATAAAAATATATATTATTCCTGCAGGCATATTTCAAAAAACTATGAATATGCACTAAAAAGCGTGCGAAACAATCATAGCATTAGTGAGGCTTGCGGAATGTTTTTCGGGGGCGCTTTGCTGCCACCAACAAAGGAGACGAAAAAATGGCTTGCAAAAGGCAAAAAGTATCTTCAGTCGGTGGGTTTGCGCCAAATATATACGGATGGCACATATATTCAGCATTCTGTTAATTATCATCGTCTGGTGGTGCAGCTATATAGCTTTGCACTTTGCATTGCAAAAAATAATGGCATTGATATGTCGCAGAAGCTAAAAGAGCGCCTGATGAAGTCGTGTGAATATCTCTACAATCTGCAAAATGAGCACAATGGGAGAATGCCTAATTATGGCTCCAATGATGGAGCACTGCTGTTTCCGCTGAGTAGCTGTGATTATTTAGACTATCGGCCTCAAGTTGGCACCCTGTACTGGGTGCTTAGCGGAAATCGCCTCTTTGACGACCAAAAGGTTTGCGAGGATCTGATGTGGTATTGCGGCTCAAATCCTTCGGAGCATCTTATTCAAGTAGACTTTAAAAGAAAATCCGCAGGGTATCCCGTGGAAGGTCAATATATTTTGCGCAGGGAAGACATGTATGGAATAGTAAAATGCTGTAGATATAAGGACAGACCGGCTCATGCGGATATGCTTCATTTCGACCTGTGGCAAAAGGATAAGAATATTTTATGCGATGCCGGTACATATTCTTACAATTGTGATGATGTGATAAACAATTATTTTTCCGGAACAGCAGGACATAACACCATACTCATTGATGAGAAAAGTCAAATGAAAAGAAGCATGCGATTTATGTGGGAGGACTGGACAAAGGGATATGTAAAAACTTTTGAGGATGATGGAGAGCATGC
>CAZQDP010000042.1:13997-20716 GCA_964592375.1 uncultured Eubacteriales bacterium
TCGCTTTACTATGGAGAGAAAGTGCCGGCATATCAGCTAGACACAATGACGGAAAGTGAAGGGGATGTACAAATCATTACCAACATTTATCCGGTAAAAGAAGAAGAGGTGCAAATATGAATGCAATCAAGTTTTATCGAATCGGCAGATGGTGTTATCTACATAAGATACCATTATTGCCAATGTTTTTCAAACAACTTACTTTTTTGCTTTTTAATTCTGTTGTTCCCTTTACGGCGGTAATCGGCAAGGGCTCGAAATTGGCATATGGCGGTATTGGCGTTGTTATTCACAGCAAAGCCAAAATCGGCGAGAATGTATCCATCGGTCAGAATGTAACGGTGGGCAGTAAATCCAAAATGGAGCCGGGCGCACCCACGATCAAAAACAATGTGTATATTTCGACAGGGGCCAAGGTTCTGGGGAATATCACCGTAGGCGAGAACGTAATCATTGGTGCCAATGCGGTAGTCATACGGGATGTGGAGGATAACTGCGTAGTAGCAGGAGTGCCTGCAAAGGTTATTAAACAAGGGATTGATGCAACAGCGTACAGTAACTTTTTTGATTAAGACAGGAGGCAACATGGGGATTGTATTTTTAATTAATCATCTTCCAAATCCGCGAATATTAAAAAGGATTAATATCGCACTTTTATGTGCAAAAACTTCTGTGATATTCTGGAATAGATGTATTGAGTGTCAGCCTGGAAATAAACTACCAGAGGAGACAAATCAATATGAATTGGCGGTACCTGCCAATTGCGGAAATCCACTCATGCGTATCGGGGCCACATTTAAATTTGGTTTCAAAGCATTAGAAATACTGAAAAGTATACATCCTCAGTGTATTCATACTACTAAGATGGACATGCTTTTTTGGGTGTGGTTGTATTGCTTTGGAAAGAAGAAAAAACCATATATTATCTATGAGGTAGCAGATCTACATGACCTTACCTTTGGAAATGCGAAAAGCAATAAAGAAAAGCTCTTTAAGTTCCTCCTCACAACAATTGAAAAGTTGCTTTGTAAACGGGTAGATACGTTAATTATTACGTCAGAGTATTTTTATAAGGAGTATTACGCCAAATTCATCGATAAGAAAAAGGTTCTGTTTATTCCAAATGCTCCGCAGCGTCAAGTATTCAAGGACTTTATCAGAAAAACAGAAGGACCGTTTACCATTGGTTTTATCGGTTCGGTGCGGTATAAAACGCAGCTTGAGTTGATGATCAAAGCTGCAAAGACTCTCGGATTGCATGTACTCATTGCGGGATATGGGCCGGATTATCAATATTTCGAGAAGAAGTACGGGCAGGATTCGGATATTTGTATTTATGGTGGTTATGAATATAATGAGGATATTGCGAAACTCTATAGCATGATCGATTGTGTGTATGCCGTTTATGATGAAAAGAAAAGAAATGTAAAGGTTGCACTGCCAAACAGGCTTTATGAGGCAATTATATGCTCACTTCCGCTGATTGCCGCAAGGGATACACTGCTTGGGAAAATGGTGGAGGATATGAATATTGGTTTGACAGCAAAAAGCGATGACGAAGATGGCATACAAAAAGCGTTGAACAGAATAGCAAATGAGGATGTTATATATTGGGAATTCTCAGAGAATTGCAAAAAATATGTCGATAATCTTTGTGACATCAAAAAGTGCAATCAGCTTTTGAAAGAAAAGTATGTAAAAATGGTGGAATGATTTTTTGTAAAAAGAAGGAGGTAAATAATAATTGAAACGAATTGGAATTTTAACCTATCACAGAAGCTATAACTATGGTGCCTATATGCAGTGCTATAGCTTATCTAAAAGAATACAAGAATTATTTCCAGAATACAAAGTGGAAGTGATTGATTACCTTTGTAAATCCGTTGATATTGCGTATAAAAAGGCGTACTTCTATTCCATCAAAAATCATTGGACAGAGGCTTATAAGAATATAGTCTTTCGAAAAAAATTCAAACAATCCTTATCGATACTGCCACTGAGTGACAAATATATACTATCAGATGATCTAAATGAAGTATTTGAGTATATGAAAGGTAGATACGATGCCATTATTGTAGGCAGTGATGCTGTGTGGAATTGGGGCGCAAGGCCATTTCCAAATGCGTATATGTTGAATGAAAGTTTTGGATGTCCTACTTTCAGTTATGCTGCATCATGTCATGGGCAGAACTATCTCCAAATGAGCCAAAGTCAAAAGAAATATTTAGGAGAGGCTTTTGCACGATTGATGTTTATCGGAGTCAGAGATACAACAACAGAAGAGATGGTTCGATATGTTAACCCGTCTTTGCAACCGATACATACTTGCGATCCTACGATCTTGTTGGATATGAAAGATAGCAAACTTAATTTTGATATGCATAGATTCAAAGAAAGGCTTGTACAAAAATATAATATTAAATTTGATAAACCAATCATTTGTACGATGCTCAGAAAAGATGTCTTGGGAAAGGCGATATTGCAGCGATATGGAAAAAGTCATACAATCATTTCATTGGCAAAATATAATAAATATGCTGATGCTCATATTTATGATCTTACTCCATTTGAATGGTCGAAAGTTTTCTCGCTTTGTCAGATTACTTTTGCACAGTATTTCCATGGGGCTATCTTTTCTCTGAAAAATTCAGTTCCTACCATTACCATGGATGTTTTTAAAACAAGTCAACAATATGTTGGGAAAATTGAAGATATTTATAATCGATTGGGTTTATCTGATTGGTTTTTTAATAATGCTCATGGGGATAATGATTTTGAGAAAATGTTTATGAAAGCAGATCAGTTACTTGGGACAAAGGATTTTCGTTTTATTGAAGATGCACTTCGAAAGGAAGCGAATGAAGGGGAACACTTTTTTGATGCACTAAGGACCCTGATAGATTAAATTTTATGAATAAGCAAGCGGGTGAAAATGTGGAAAAAAATATGCCTTTGAGTTATGCGCGCGGAATTGCTATCATTCTAGTGGTCATTGGCCATGCTATAGAGTATTTACATCTTGGTTCTTCCAATGGTGGTTTATTTTTGATGGAAACAAGAAAATGGATTTACTTATTTCATATGCCACTTTTCTTTTTTATGTCTGGTTTTTTTGCGAAAGAAGTTAAATTTACAGACAGCGATAAAACGATTGTTACTTTTATTAAAGACAAAGCAATGAAATTATTGATTCCATACTTCTCAATGACCACATTGATAATCATAATAAGGTTGGTATTGGGATATTTTGATAAATCTCAAGCCATCCAAGTTGGACAGGCTATACTCAATGCATTTTTTGTGCCGACCAATAATCCGATGGCTCCTCTTTGGTTTTTATATGTAGTGTTTGTGGCATCAGTAACTGTTCCATTTTTTAAGGGGAAATCATTATATGTCTTCTTGATTTCCTTGCTGATTATGCGAGCACTCAATTTGCCACTAACAGACATTTTAGCTATAAAACGCATTGTTATTAACGTCCCATTTTATGTTTTAGGTATGATTCTTAGTAAGCATTATTCATTTTTTTTAAAAATACCATATAAGGCAACGATTTCAGTGATGTTGTTTATTTTACTTTCAGTCATAAAAGTTGGATTTGTTTCATTTGTTTGGCCTAGATGGACTGACGGGATCATGAAGATTACGGCCGCTTTTATAGGAGTATTTGCTGTCCTTTTCATGGTGCATGTGCTGAAGCCTTATTCAGGCAAGCTTTTTGAGAAGATCGGAGAGTATAGCTTGGATATATATTTGTTTTCCTACATCGCACAGCAAATCACTGCATTGTTTATGGCAAAAGCACAGTTTAAAAATACAATCGCAGAATTATTCATATTAATTGCCGTAGGGTTTTTACCAATACTAATATCTAAATATATCATAAGAAAAAGTAAAGTGTTAAGTTTTTTATTCATTGGAAGAACTATTCGTAATATGTAACGTATTGTTAGATTAAAGGAAGCTAAAAAACTGATGGGAGGTTTGTTATGAGTTTGTATGCCATATGCGTACCATATATATACTATGTTTATTTTGCTTTTAATGATATCTTTCGCCCATCAAAAGGTGCAGAAGGTATTGCGTTATATGCTATCAGCTTTTGCATTATATCATTTATAATATTTTTATGGTGTATGATTTCAAAAACCTTCACTATTAGGGAATTGACGTACATAGTTACATTGGGATTTGTTCTTACATTCATTTTCATGACACGAAGTTTTTATGGGTTTGTACCCCTTAATGCACATAATGCACTATTGATGTTCGGATTGTATGCAATACCATCATTTATAATGGGAATGGTTGTGGCAAGAAACGGTATGCTTACTTCAATGATTAAGTGGACTGATATAATTGTAGTATTTTTTACAATTTCAGTGTTTAATGCGTTGACTTTATCTTTTGCAGTGAGAAATATTGGGGAAATAAACTTTGGAGGCTCAGGGTATCAGACAATGTCTTATGTTGGGGCTTTTGCGTTTGGGTTGAATCTTTTTATGATTTTATTTAACTCAAAAATTGCCGTTTGGGGTTTTTTGAAAACTCCTTTCTATGCAACTTTGCGAATTATTATCATACCTGTTTTAATTGCCGGAGTCATATTCGGTGGTGGTAAGGGCGCTTTTGTATTATGTGGAATTTTTGTGCTTGTGGCCATTGCATTTGATTTTCACACAAATAAGAATAAATTATCATCACTGGGAAAGGCGTTTATCCTAATATTAGCCGCAGCTATACTGATGCCACTGTTACTTAAAATTCCACAGATTGAAAGAGGATTTTTTAGAGCAACTGCTTTCATTTCGCCAGAAGGCGGGCTTAATTGGCAAGGGACCTCGGGGCGTGATATTCTATATTCGGAAGTGTGGAATCTATTTAAACAATCTCCACTGTTAGGATATGGAATCACAGGTATATTTTATATTCGCACAGGCAATGGATATTCTCACAATATATTTTTGGATATTCTTATTGATGGCGGATTACTATACCTGACTATATTTATTGTTTTTCTGATTAATTTCTTACATAAGTTGTTTCATTTAATCAAAATAGATATTAATAACAGCTTCTTTTTATTCATCTTTTTAAGCGGAATTGTTTTCAATATGTTTAGCGGTAATTATTTGAGTAATGCGATGTTATTCTTTAGCTTTGGGTACGTTTTTACTGCTACAATTTACACTAAAGGTTTGCCGAAACCTGTAATCAAATTTAACATAATACATGGGAAGGAGACAGAATGAATATACTTAAAAGAATACAAGGTGATTCTATTATTAAACCAGTATTGATGCTGGTGTCTGGCTCCGCGATGGGGGCTATGATCAATTTTTTAAGTCAGCCTATCATCTCACGACTTTATAAGCCAGAGGATATTGGCGGATATGCACTTATTTTTTCAGTAGTAACACTTCTTTCGTCCATTGTCAATATGCAATATGATTTAACAATTGTCAGTGCAAAAACAGAGGAAGAAGCAAATGCTCTTGCAGTTGCAAGCTTTTGGACTGGTTTACTGGTGATTACCGTTACAGGCATTGCCTTGGTTTTTATACAATTTTATAACCCTTCTATTTTTAAAGGCGTAGGATGGTGGATTTTATCTTCTTGCATTATGCTGCTGGTATTTAGCATTTCGCAGATTTTAACTAGTTATAACAACAGAAACAAGCAGTACAAGTTGCTATCAAAGGTTACCGTTACAAAAGATCTATTTAGAAGCATCTTTCAAATTGCACTCAGTATTTTTCATATTGGGTTTATTGGGGTGTTGATAGGCAACCTCATGGGGTTTATACTCGGAGCATATCAGCAGATAGGATATGTTAAGGAAAATTTTCAAAATATTATTAGTGTTAAAAGAAGTGATGTAATTAGAGTTGTTAAAAAATACTATCAGCAGCCGCTATTTTCAGCACCCGCATTGCTCTGTGTTACAGCATCAAATTCACTCATGACGTTTTTTATTAATTATTTATACGGCACTCATGAGTTAGGCTTGTATGCATTTGCGATGAACATGGTGGGTATTCCTGCAACGCTTATCAGTTCAAATATGGGTAAAGTATTTTTTAAAAAAGCTAGCGATGAATACGTTCAAACAGGAGGATTTAAACATGCTCTTGTCAAAACGACAGCAGTCCTTTTTGTACTTACAATTCCGATATTTACCTTTATTTATTTTTTTGCCGAACTTTTATTTTCTAAGATTTTTGGGGAGGCATGGACAAGAGCAGGTTATATTGTATCATTACTTACGCCTATGCAAGGGGTTAGATTTGTAGTAACTGCTGTCATGTTTGGATTTATAATCGGTGGAAAGCAGTTGCCAAAACTCTTGATGCAGATGATGTTTATAGTAGAAACGATTGTATCTGTATACATTGCCAAAGCAATGCAGCTTCCTATAGTTGCATTTATACGGCTTACCAATTATTTGTTTATTGTTAATTATGTTGTGATGTATGTATTTATTTATTATACAAGTGGGAAAAAGAAGAATATGCAAATTACTAAGGAGGAATAGTTCATGAAAACAATCAATGTAATCGGGCTCGGTTATATCGGACTGCCTACGGCACTTATGTTGGCGAGCAACGGCCAAGAGGTGGTAGGCACAGATTATAACAAGTCGCTGGTGGAAACGCTCCGATCCGGCAAGCTAACATTTGAAGAAGAGGGGCTAACAGAGCTGTTTAGCAGTGCAA
>CAZQDP010000043.1:0-20532 GCA_964592375.1 uncultured Eubacteriales bacterium
TGATATAATGATAAAAATGAGCGAGGAGTATGTGATGAGGCTTACAGAAGCATTTTTCAAGCAATCTGCAATAGAGATGGCCCCAAGGCTTTTGGGAAAACTATTGTGCAGAAGACAAAGCGGCATAACCTTAAAGCTAAGAATTACCGAAACGGAATGCTACTTTGGCGAAGTGGATACCGCTTGTCATGCCCATCGGGGCAAAACGGAGCGGAATAAAATGATGTATGAGCAAGGTGGTGTGGCATATATTTACCTTTGCTACGGCATGCATCATTTGCTCAATGTAGTCTCAGGCAGTGAGGGCTTTCCCGAAGCAGTGCTTCTTCGTGGTGTTGAGGGTTATAAAGGGCCCGGAAAACTAACCAAGGCACTAAAAATTGACCGGAATTTGGATGGCGAAAATCTGATTACATCGGATTTTCTTTGGATTGAAGAGGACGGGATCAAACCCAATTATAAGACGGATAAACGAGTTGGCATCGATTATGCAACGGAAGAATATAGAAATAAGCTTTGGCGATTTATTGTAGAGGAATAAACCTAAGATGAAGGGTAAACCGTGCCGGATAAGGGACATTACGTACAAAAATAGAGGCACCTCTTCCGGCAGACGGAATCTTTTACCCTTGTTTGGAAGTGAGTAAAATGCGAAAACCAAAGAAACGTAGCAGAAGCATCATTATTATTTTGGCGGTTGCCATTTTTTTTGGCATTGGCTTTTTTTGCTTACAGGTTTATATCGATGACTATGCAAAGGCCTATCTCATCCAACTAGATAATGCACCCTCTGCGGATGCAGTCATGGTACTTGGTGCCTTGGTGTATTCAAACGGTGCGCCTTCATCGGTTTTAGAGGAGAGGCTTATGTATGCTTACGCACTGTACCAGAACGGCAACGTGAAAAAAATATTGGTAAGCGGTGACCATGGTACAAAGGAATATGACGAAGTCAATGCCATGAAAAACTTTTTGCTTCAAAAAGGCGTGCGTAGAGAAGATATTTTCTTAGATCACGCCGGGTTTGATACCTATGATAGTATGTACCGTGCAAAGGAGATTTTCAAGGTTGAAAGCCTCATTATTTCAACCCAAGCGTTCCATATTGGGCGAGCGGTGTATATCGCGCGCAGGCTTGGAGTAAAGGCCTATGGGTATGCCTCGCCGGATAGGGAATACTATCCTATGGAAGTGCTACGTTTTCGTGAGAGTTTCGCGAAGGTCAAGGCATTTTTAGATACCGATATCCTAAGAAGAAAACCAAAATTTGAGGGAGAGGCCATTCCCATCTGGAGCAATGGCATTCTCACGGAGGGATAAGATGCAAGCGGAGCTGCTTTTGTATTTAATGATTTGGAATGGGTTTGTGTTTATGCTCTTTGGCATAGATAAGAGAAAGGCACGGCTGCATAAAAGACGCATCAGCGAAGAAACCTTGATTTTTTCTGCATTTTTTATGGGAGCACTGGGAGGTCTTTTGGGAATGGGTGTGTTCCACCATAAAACAAAGCATATGAAATTTCGCATTTTATTACCGATTGCATTCATTTTTAATATTGGAGTGATCACTTTTGCAAAATGGGTTATACAGACATTTTAAAGGAAAGCAATATCGCCTGCTATGCATTGCAAAGCACAGTGAGACCGAAGAGGAAATGGTGGTATATCAGGATAGCTCCGACGAGGGTGAAGTGTGGGTGAGACCTCTTTCGATGTGGAAGGAAATGGTAGAGCACAAGGATAGGAGCGTAAAACGGTTTGAATACATTGGGGATGGGGCAGAAAAGAAGCACTTTGTATACATTGTTCTCTGTGCAGATAACAGCCTGTATACCGGATGGACAACAGATATTGAGGCCAGAATAAAGGAGCATAATTGCGGCTCCGGCGCAAAATACACCAGGTCTCGCAGACCGGTTTCTCTTGTGTATCAAGAGGCTTTTTTACAGAAATCCGATGCGCTAAAAAGAGAAATCCAAATCAAAAAGCTGAGCAAAAAGCAGAAGTTAAATCTTTTAAGGAGAGATGCACATATGAATTCCTTCATCCAAAAGCTTGAAAATCCAATCAGAATAAAGGAGCTTGATCCTGAGCAGACTTTGAAGAGGATAGGCGTATCGACAAGCCATACCATATGCGATCTTGGCGCGGGGAGCGGCGTATTTACTATCCCTGCGGCGAGGATGACAAAAGGTAGCGTGTATGCAGTCGAAATCAATGACGATTTGCTGGGGGTTATCCAATGTAAAGCGGAAAAGGAAGGGCTTCAAAATATTATACCGATAAAGTCAGATGGGGTTTCATTTCCTATTCCGCCAGGCGCAATTGATCTTGTGCTCCTGGTCACGGTATTACATGAAATTAAAGAAACAACGTTGTTCTTAGAATCGATAAAGAAAGCCACAAAAAAAGGCGGAAGGCTTGCGGTGATTGAATTTGTAAAAAGATCCTCGCCAATGGGACCGGACGAATCGCGAAGGATTTCAAATATGCAGGTCAGTGAACTGATGGGAGTAATTGGGTTTGCGCTCATCGATGCATTTGATTTGGGAGAGAACCTTTATTGCGCAGTGTATCAGGAGAGTGATGCAAAGTGAAGAAAATAATGATGTTTTGCTTGATATTCACCTTGCTCTGCAGCGTAGCGTTTGCCAAGCAAGAAAGCGGACTTGAGTTTCGTGGCGATCCGGAAAGTGCTAACAGTTGCACTTGGAACTATTTTGGAGAGGAAAACGGAGTAGCGTATAGGCTAAGCGGAGCCATGATGAAGCCAAAAGGAAATGGACCCTTTCCGGCAGTGATTTTAAGCCATGGCAAAGGAGGAAGTGCACAAGATATTTTGCGCAATATCGGAGCTGAAATGGTCTCGTGGGGCATCGTGGTCATTGCCGTGAATTACACGCATGCACGGGAAGCGGTTGCGCAGGGCGCACCGGGGGAAGCCAATGGAATGTTTGATGGTGCCAGCATGGAAAATATCTTGCGCGCAAAAAAAGCATATGATATTTTATGTAATCTGCCCTATGTGGATAAAAGCCGCATCGCGGCACATGGACATAGCATGGGTGCATTTGTGACAGGTGGACTTGTGGGAATGTATCCAGATGCATTTTGGATTGCTTCCCATACAGCGGGAGGAAGCACGGAGGCTTCGCAGCGACTTCTCGCTAGTGCGACAAAAGCAGAGCAAGTAGAAAAAATCAAATTGCCCTATCTTCTGCAGCATGGAGATGAAGATCAGGTGGTCGGTATCGGCCTTGCAAAGAATATGTACAATACGCTCCTGAAAAATGATGTGCAAGCGGAGCTTATCATCCAGCAGGGGATAGACCACAGCAACATTGCAAGCTCGCCGCTTACCATGAAAAATATAAAAGGTTTTTACGAAAAATATGGAATGTTTTTAAGTAGAAAAACAGTTGTACTTACGGTTGGAAATGAAAAGGCAAGCATCAATGGAAAAAGGTTTGCTATTGATGGCAATCATCCCGTTACGCCTTTGATTGAAAATGATAGAACCTTGGTGCCTGCTAGGTTTATCGCTGAAGCGTTTGGCGCAAGCGTGGACTATGTGGATGATACGGTGATTATTCGCTATCAGGATGTGGTATCGAAGGTTGCAATTGGGGACAATATACTGATTGTGGGGGATAGAGAGGTTCCGCTTGAGGTAGCTGCTAAAATAATGCATGACAGAACAATGCTTCCGCTCAGAGCGATTTGCGAAGAGGTTTTGCATAAAACAGTTCATTATGAAAATGGAGTGATCACAGTGACAGATAAAGCCGAGTATAAAAAAATATCACCGGGACAAGCAAAAGAGATGATGGAAAAGGAAAATGTGATCATCTTGGATGTGCGCACGCAAAGCGAATATGACGGGGGACATATCAAAGGAGCCGTGCTTTTGCCGAATACGGAAATTGCGCCGAGAGCGCTAGCAATGCTCCCGGATAAAAATGCAACGATTTTGGTCTATTGCCGAAGCGGTGCAAGAAGCAAAAACGCCTCCGACCAGCTGGTTGCATTGGGGTATTTTGGTGTATTTGATTTTGGTGGTATTATTGATTGGCCATATGAGGTTATAAAATAGATTGAGGTAACCAAAATATATAAGGAAATCACATTTTTTTTAAAGAGACCCCCATTTTTGCATAACACCATGCGAATGATATAACAGAAACAAAACGCGGCAGACATGGCGCATACATATTCTATCGGAAAATCAGTGCAATGCCTGCGAAGCAAAATATGAATTGAAAAGGAGATGCAACGATGAGTAAAAAAAGTTTGGTTGTTCTATTGGTATTAGCGGTTTCTTTGTCCTGTATTGGTTTGGGTGCATTCGCACAGGATGAGGAGAATACTTCGGATACGCCCCAGGCTACCGCTACCCCGGAGATCAGTGCTACTCCCCATGCAACCGCTACCCCAGAGGTGAGTGCAACCCCGCAAGCCACTGCTATTCCCGAGGCTTCTGAAGTACCCCAGGCTACCGCTACCCCGTTGGTTTCTGCCATCCCGACCCCTACAGCACAGCCACGGGAGGACAAAGACAAGGACAAAGACAAAGACAATGATCGCAAAGAGAGACATAAGCAGATAAAGGAAAAATTAGAAGCGCAAAAGCAGAAGCTTGCCGAAGCGAAAATAGAAGCCAAGGAGCTATTGAAAGATATCAGAGAGCTGTTTGCAGATGCCGATTCTGCCACCAAAAAAGAGATTTTAAGTGAAATGGCAAAGCTCAAAAAGGATTTGAAGGATCTTTCTATCGGTACATTTATGAAGGGCAAGCATGTGGACTATGATCGATATGATGGTGTAAAACCAATCATCAAGGACAATCGCACACTGGTTCCCGTCAGAGCCATATCCGAGACCTTTGGCGCACTGGTGCAATGGACGCAGGAAACCAATACCATTACCATTACTAAGGATGATATTACCATTGTGATGCAAATTGATAATAAAAAGGCAACGGTCAACGGAAACGTGGTGGAGCTAGAAGTTGCACCCACCATCATCAAAGACCGCACATTGGTACCAATTCGGTTTATTTCCGAGGCCTTTAAGCTCAGCGTAGAATGGGATGAAGACAGCCAAACAATCGTGATTGAATAAATTTTTTGCAAGAAAAGGCTAAAGCAGGCGCAGCGGGTAATGCACAAAGACCTGCTGCGCACACTTGGTTTTATGCGGAAAATGGATTATTATCAGCAGTATAAGGATAAAGGAAAATGAGTGATGCAGAACAATTTGGAAGAGCGCATTCTTGCGGCACAAAATAATACTGCTTTGAGAGACGATATTATATCGGAATATCGCAGCTTTATTTCGTCATGTGCAAAAAAGGCATGCGGCAGGTATATTACTGTACGTGATGATGAGATGTCCATCGCAATGATTGCCTTTGATGAGTCCATTACAAAATATGATTTTTCCAAGGGGAATTTCCTGCATTTTGCCGCAATATTGATAAAAAGCAGACTCATAGACTTTATGAGAAAAGAATATAAGCATAGCGGAGAAGTGGCATTTTCGCAGCTTTCCCAGGTGGATGAGCAGGGGAATATAAAAGAATTTGAAATAGAAGATAGATCTACTTGCATCTCGGATGCAAAATACGAAATGGAAGCAGTCGAGCAGGAGCTTTTGAGATATGGAATTTCATTTTTTGAGCTACCCAAGAGCACTCCAAAGTCAAAAAAAACCAAGAAAGATTGCTTTTTGGTGATTGGTCACATTCTGCATAGTCCCATCATTTTAAGTGGCATCAAGGAAAAGGGAATGTTGCCTATTAAAACGGTGACTGAGCAGGTGAAGGTCAATAAGAAGCTATTGGAGCGGCATCGGGCATATATTATTGCAGCCATTGTGATTTTGAGCGGTGAATATGCAACCTTATCGGAATATTTTAAGGAAGGAAAAGAGGTGTAAGTGTATGAAGGGCGTGATTGCTAAGGTGAGTGGAGGCAAAGCAGTTTTACTCAGCGAACACAGTGAATTTTTGCATATTAAAAACAGGCAGTATGCGGTGGGGCAAACCATTGAATATCACGGGCATTCCTTTCAAAAGCATGGCGTGATGGCCGCTTCCTTACTGCTTTTTTTTATGATGGGCTACGCGGGATATGCACTTTGCCTTGCACCTGTCACCTACGTGAGTGTTGATATCAATCCCAGTATGCGGCTTGATATGAACCGATTTGATAGGGTCATTCACATGGAACCACTCAACGAGGATGCAAAGAATTTAATCAGTCTTGGCAGTGTTCACGCCACCGATGTAAATGAGTGTATTCATCAAATTATTCAAAGTGCAGAGCAAATGGGATATTTGGGAGAACAAAATAACATGGTGGAAATCAATGTGGTATCGCCTCATAGCAAAGTTGTGCAAAAAGTGAAGGACAGCTCAGCGCAGTATGAGGAAAGGAATGTACATGTTCTTGTTGAGCAAGCGGATACGCAGAGCTTGAAAGAGGCAAAAAAGCTTGATATTTCAATTGGAAGATTGAAATCTTTGCGGGAATATACCGAAGCCGTCGGCGGTGAGCTGACGGAGCATGCCAACACACTAAAGAAAGAATCCAATGTTGAAATAAAAAAGAGAGCGGTCATTGAAAATATCAAGAAGAATGCGAAAGAAAATCTTCAAAAACCTTCTGAGAATATTACAAAGACGCCAGAGCCGAGTGTTACACAGCAGCCAAAAGTGCAGGAGGAGACCAGAAGAGAAAAGATAAAAGAGAAAATAATCGAAAAGAAAAATGAGCGCCAGGAGCAAGAAATGGAGCAGCCCATTGAAAAGCAAGAGACCGAAGAACCAAAATCACAGATAGAAAAAGATAAAAAAACGCCTCTGAAAGATTTCAAAGACAGAATGGAAAAAAGGAAAAGCAAGATAGAGGATGAAAAAGAAAAACAAAGGTAGAATAATAGCAATATGAAGAACGCCACAATTCAATTCTTAAAACCAAATAGCCTATGCTCACTTTTGCCACATAACTCAATTGTAAAATATGCGACTCGTCCTGTCAAGGTAATGGCAGGACTTTTTGCTACTCTTTTTTCATTTGCAGCCACTTTCCGGGGGTAACGCCATTGGCAGTGCGAAAGCTCCGGATAAAGTGGCTGATATTATTAAAACCGCATTCTAAGGCCGTCTGTGTAATGGACATGCCTTGGGTGAGGCAATACAAACTTATATTCAAGACGTAGATGGATAAAATAATCTGCAGGGGTTGTGCCCATGCATTTTTTGAAAAGCCTGATATAGTGATAGATACTCAGGCCTGCACTACAGGCCATATCCGTAACCGATATGTTTTGACCAATATGCTCTTCTATATAAGTAATTGATTTTTTGATCTTATCAATTCCACTACTTGGAGCCACTTCGCCTTCTAAAAAGCCTCCACTGCTGTATACCGTGAAGATGAGTCGGTATATGATACTCTTGACCGCCAAAGGCCAGCCTGGTTTTTGCGCATTGATGGTATGGATGAGCTCAGTGATCATGCCATAAAGGGGCGCATGCAAATCGCCTCCCGGCTGAATACAACTTGGAAAACGAAGGCGGCTATCCATCAATGGTGCAATCATGGTGCGCATAGAGAAATCACTTTGCTTAAATTCAAGAAAAGCATAATCCAAAAGAAGTGCATATGCCACCCCACCCTCGGGAATAGAAAAACTATGCAGCTGCTGGGGATTGATGCACAGAATACTTCCACCCGCCGGAAAATATTGCTGCATATCGATATCCACTTTCGTAAAGCAATCCGAAAAAAGGATTTCCAGTTCATGGTGCCAATGAGGCGATACCTGACTGGGACCTTTGATTGGATAGATGTGGACAGGGTAAGGGCTCAGTGAGCGGTTGCTTTTTTCAATATATCGAAGATCAGGTCGCATTCCGTTTCCTCCATGGTAAGTTGATAGCAATATTATATCATAAAACAGCAAAAAAGTGCAAGTAAATTAAAAAATAAAGCAATATAATGGTTGGAAAGGATGTGAATTTCATGCAATATGAAGCACTGAAAAAGGAGCAAATGCAAGGATGGCATACATGGAATAATGCCAATGTATTTTCATATGTAAAAATGCCAACAGGGTTTGCCATTGATTTGTCTTTCAAAATGAGAGGGCGCAGCGGAATGCACCTTTTAAATTCGCTAATTGGAAGAAGTGAGCAGGATAAAGCCGCTGAAAGCGTCAGGCCGATTGTATGCGCTCCGGATGGAGAATATACCGAGATGGAGCTCAGCTTTATGGGAGCGACATTGAACATCAAATCTGCCTGCGTGGGTGAGGACATTGTTTTGCTCACAACCCCTATTATATTGGGCCTACGCGCACCGGTGCTTTTTGTCCAGTGCAGTATTCTATGGGGAAAAGAAGGCTATACCAGAAAAACCGATCGCTGCATAGAAGGCGTCTTAAAAGATAAAACGATTTACGTATATGCACAAGGAGACGCTACCTTTGAACCGGATAATCTTTGCAGGGGAAGCTATATGGCGCTGGATGCAGGGCACGAATGCGGCATATCCTCGGGAATGCAAAGAAGCACCGAGCAGATTAAAGAAATCTTACGCACAAAAAGAGAAGAAATGCACAAAAAAGAGCGCATCACCTGCACAGAGCTTGGCCGAGCTCTGAGCACATGCCTAAGTCTTGATACCATCTATGATCCCGTCAAGGATAGGGTCATCACGCCGGTAAGCCGCATTTGGAGTGTGGGAAACGGTGGTTATATTCTTTTTTGCTGGGACACCTATTTTGCAGCCTTAATGGCGGCGCAGTATGATAAAAATCTTGCTTACAGTAATTTCATTGAAATTACAAATGAGAAGACCGCTGGAGGATTTGTGCCTAATGTCGCCAGTGCTACAGGTTTTGTGACCCAGGATCGCTCCCAGCCGCCGGTTGGCAGTCATGTGGCTGTGCAAATATACGAAAAGTACCAAGAAAAATGGTTTTTGGAAAAGGTCTTTGATGATCTATATACCTGGAATAGATGGTTTTTCGAAAAAAGACAGGTGCAACGCGGCCTATTTGCATGGGGTAGCAATACATATTCGCCTATTGTGGGCAATGAATATGAAACGGAGCGGCAAGGGGTCGGTGGGAGGCTTGGCGCGGCATATGAATCTGGGCTTGATAACTCCCCCATGTATGATGATATCCCATTTGATCGAAAAACCGGATGTCTTTCGCTCATTGATGTGGGGCTTACCTCTATGATGCTATTGGACTGTATGTCCCTGCTTGAGATAGCACATATTGTAGAAGATATCGAAAAAGAAAAACGCTTGGCAGAAGATATTGCAATCATTGAGCGGCAACTGCATACCTTGTGGGATGAAAAATCCGGGTTGTTTTTAAATAAAAGAACAGATACCGGCGAATTTTCGACAAGGATATCTCCCACGAATTTTTACGCACTTTATAATAAAACCACCACGCCACACCAGTGCAAAAAAATGATGGAGGTGCTATATGATCCTAATCAATTCTGGGGGCAATGGGTCATTCCGTCTATCTCTCGCAGTGATGTGGCCTACAAGGATCAGAGCTACTGGCGAGGCAGGATTTGGGCACCGATGAACTATTTGGTCTACATCGGTCTTCGTATGCACGTGGAGACTTTGGGAGCGGCAGCGGATTTGGCGAAAAAGTCCAAAGAACTTATTTTAAAGGAGTGGCTGGAGCATGGCCATATCCATGAAAACTACTGCGCAGATACAGGCGAAGGTTGTAATAAATGGAACAGCGATAAATTTTATCATTGGGGTGCTCTGCTTGCACTCATTGCCATCTGGCAAGAAGGAGGAGAAAATTGAAGGGTGATAATCGATATATGATGGAAATGCTGGATATGGATCTGCAAGAGAGCAAGGATGATCTGCTGCGCCTTGCAGGTATCCCCATAGAAGCCAGCGTAGCGGGCAATACTATTGTGCTTACGGTACCATTTCATGCATACAAAATTAATAAATTTTTTGAAGCCTGCGAGGATGTGCCATCTATTTTACATGAGGTGACTATTCGGGCGTATCGTGGGGGCATTGTAAGGGTAACTTTTGACCACGCGGGAGACTTGCCTCTGGACGACAAGAATGTGATGCTGCAAATGGCAGAGGATATGGAAACCTTACCGCTTCATGTGGATACACATTCTGAAGTGTGGAAAATTACCGATGGCAATGGCAATAAGGTGATGGATATCTATACCACACTTCCACCGATTACGCCATGGGGCAAGAATAAACCGCAGAAGGTTGCACCGTGTTTTGATGCTACGGTTTATGTGCAGGGCTCGGCGGTGGAATTTATGGCACATGATACGTTTACATTTGGACGCTTTGCCTCGAATTCTCTAGGATATATGGAAAGGGCAGGCTTGCCGCATCGGTGCATGTATTCAGTGCGTGCCGCTGCGGATGCAAAATTCTGCGGCACAGGCGAGAGATTTTCAAAAATGGATTTATCGGGACGCACTTTGTTTATGGAAAATAGGGATGGGATGGGAGTAAACAATCGGCGCGCTTATAAAAATGTACCCTTTTATCTATCCAGTGAGGGATATGGACTGCTGATACTGTCTTCCGCTCATATTCGCCTATCCTTGGCGGATGTTTCCACTTGTGCGGCACAAGGACTTATTGAGGATAACAATGTGGACCTCTTTTTTATCGGCGGTGAAAATCCGGAAAGGATTGTATATCAGTATAGACGACTGACCGGCTTTCCCGCGGATGTGCCACTGTGGAGTTATGGCATGTGGATGAGCCGTATGTCTTATTTTTCTGCTGAAGAAACCTTCCAAATTGCAAATAGGTTAAGGGCCGAGCAATACCCCTGTGATGTGCTGCATTTGGATACCGGGTGGTTTGAAAAAGATTGGCAGTGCGAATGGCGATTTTCAAAAGAGAAGTTCCCCAATCCTGCGGAGTATATTAGGAAAATGAGACGCAACGGATTTCGCATTACCTTGTGGCAGCTACCCTCCATTGGCAAAGACACCATTCATTATGAAACTGCCAAAAAAAATGGCTACCTTGCACCGAAGGAAGATAGAGGTGAATCGGATTTCGGCGAAGTGGACTGGGCCGGCAACATTGACTTTTCTAATCCTGCCGCCACGAAGTGGTATCAGGATTTGCTAAGGCCTCTGCTTGAAATGGGTGTTGCCGCCATTAAAACGGATTTTGGAGAAGAGATAGATGAATATGGCAGCTATCATTCAATTCCCTATCATAGGTTACACAATCTGTATGCAGTGCTGTATCAAAAAGCGGCATATGAAGTAACAAAGCAAATCACAGGGGAAGGAATTATTTGGGCAAGAGCAGGGTGGACAGGCGCGCAACGTTACCCGCTTCACTGGGGAGGCGATGCAGCCGGTACCTTTGCCGGTATGGCAGGCAGCCTCAAGGGTGGACTGCATCTGGGCATTTCAGGGTTTGGCTTTTGGAGTCATGATGTACCGGGTTTTTTCAGCTTGCCCGACTCCATGAGCACCAAGCCGGATGATGATATTTATGTACGCTGGACGCAGTTTGGCGTATTTAGCTCCCATCTTCGCTATCACGGCACCCATCCGAGAGAACCATATGAATTTCCAAATGTATGCGATATCGTACGCGAGTGGCTCAAGCTGCGCTATGCACTAATTCCTTATATTGCACAGCAGGGCACTAAGCTTCTTGAAACCGGCTTCCCAATGCTCTGCCCACTACTCATGCGACATAACGAAGAAAAGATATGCTGGCATATTGATGATGAGTACTATTTTGGTGAGGAATTTTTGGTGGCTCCAATTCTCAGCCGTGAGGGTGTGCGAGATGTGTACTTGCCTGTTGGTAAATGGGTGAATTTCTGGACGGGTGAGTGTCTTGATGGAGGAAGAGAGATAAAAAATATAAATTCCGATCTTGCACATATGCCTATTTTTGTAAAATTTGGTGCTTCACTGCCGGTTTATCCCGAATATGTTTCCTGCACGGATGAAATGGATATGCAAAAGACGCTGCAAATTTGCTTTGATGAGAACTACACAGGGTTTAAGAATAGTTTGTTGGGCCAGTATATTCATCTATAAAAAGATTTGGAAAGGAATGAAAATATGAAGCAAAAAAATAAGTTTGTATGGGATATGCTGGATATGGACCTACCCCAGGCGCAGGATGATATCCTCAGAATGGCAGGAGTCCCCGTGAAGGCAACAAAGAAGGATGGTGACATTCTTTTAAAAGTGCCATTTCATGCATTTACAATTGCAGATACACTGGTAAGATTAGAAGAGGTGCCGGATATTTACCACAATGTCATCGTCCGTGCATATAGTGGGGGAATTGTGCGATTGTCTTTAGATTACGGCGGTGAAATGCTGAAGGATAAGGACAATATCATGCTGAGCTTTGCATCGGATGTGCAAAAGGAAACACTGAGTATTGTACAAAATGACGAAGTGTGGTCGATTGTAGATCGCTTAGGATGTAAGGTGATGGAACTTTTTATGTCTCTGCCGGCGGTATCTCCTTGGGGGGAGAACAAGGCACGCGATTTAACCAAATGTTTTTCGGCACATGTATACGCAGGCAAAAGCACGATTAAGTTTATGCCCTATGATGCTTTCAATTACGAGCGGCATGAATCTGTGAGCTTAGGATACATGGAAAGGCAGGGTGCAGCGGAGCGATGCATCTATTCGCTGCATGCAAAAGCAGATGAGAAATTCTGTGGAACGGGAGAACGCTTTGCCGGCATGAATTTATCCGGTCGCACGCTGCTACTGGAGAATGGCGATGCACTTGGCGTAAACAACCGACGGGCATACAAGAATATTCCCTTCTATTTATCTAGTGAAGGGTACGGCCTGCTTATTATGTCCAGTGCGCATATTCGCCTTTCCTTTGCAGATATATCCACCCGTGCAGCGCAAGGCCTCATTGAAGATAATTATATGGACTTATTCTTTATTGGAGGAGAAAATCCTGAAAGAATTGTCAATAACTACAGAAGGCTCACCGGGTTTCCGAGTGATATGCCGCTATGGAGCTATGGAACATGGATGAGCCGAATGACCTATTATACGGCGGAGGAAACGCGCATCATAGCGGACAGACTCAGAAGCGAGAAATATCCCTGTGATGTAATTCATTTAGATACCGGCTGGTTTGAAAAGGATTGGCAATGCGAATGGCGCTTTTCAAAGGAAAAATTCCCAGACCCGCCTGCATATATGAAGGAAATGAGAGAAAAAGGCTACCGTATTACCCTGTGGCAGTTGCCCGCCATTGGCAAAGACACCATCCACTTTGAAACAGCAAAAGAAAATCATTACTTAGCCCCGAAGACTGTGATCAATGAAGGCTCAAACTTTGGGCAGGTCGATTGGGCGGGAAATATCGATTTTTCAAATCCAGACGCGGTTTTATGGTACAAAGAGCTGCTAAGACCTCTGCTTGAAATGGGTGCCTCTGCAATAAAGACGGATTTTGGCGAAATTATTGACCCTTGTGCAAATTATGCCAAAATACCATATAAGCGGCTACACAATTTATATGCGCTTCTCTATCAGAAAGCGGCATATGAGATCACAAAGGAAACCACCGGAGAAGGTATTATCTGGGCCAGAGCAGGCTGGACGGGCTGCCAAAGGTATCCTCTGCACTGGGGCGGCGACGCGGCAAGTACCTTCGATGGCTTAGCCGGCAGCATCAAGGGCGGCTTACATTTAGGTGTTTCAGGCTTTGGCTTTTGGAGCCATGACGTGCCGGGCTTTCATGGCATTCCTGATTTCATGAGTTCCAAGCCAGAGGATGATCTCTATGTACGCTGGACACAGTTTGGCGTGCTCAGTTCGCATCTGCGCTATCACGGCTCTTATCCCAGAGAACCATACGAATACCCCAATGTATGCGACATCGTACGAGAATGGCTGAAGCTGCGCTATGCGCTCATTCCATATATTGCACAGCAGGGAACGAAGCTTATTGCGACCGGTTACCCCATGATGTGTCCACTGCTCATGCGACACAGTGAAGAGAAAATCTGCTGGTATATTGACGATCAGTACTATTTTGGTGAGGAGTGTTTGGTTGCCCCCATTCTTGGCTCAGAAGGGGTGCGTGATGTGTATCTTCCGGATGGCACATGGGTGGATTTTTGGAGTGGAGAAAAATTGCAAGGCGGAAAAACCATCAAAAAAGCGACCTACTCACTGTGCCATATGCCCATCTTTGTTCGGCAGGGGGCATCCATTCCCGTTTATCCTGAATATGTATCTTGTACAGACGAGATGGATATGGCAAAGGTCTGTCATCTTGTCTTTGATGATACGTATAAGGGCTTTTCTAAAAGCCTACTTGGGGAATATATTGCTTTATAGAATGTGAAATGGAATGAGCAATGAAGCAATTTTAATGGAGTGTGTCCGCCTTAGTGCGGACACATTTTTTCTATTCTCCTATCATGGGAAATATGCTTAGCTTCCCGCTTTTATTTATTGTAAACTGAATGGTGGCATTTGTATCCGTTCGGTACGGAAGACCAATATAGGGAGATAGCTTTGCTATTGTTTCATTAGAGGGATGGCCATAATTGTTGGTTCCCACGGAGATGATGCCAAAGGATGGGGTGGATTGCCCAAGAAAGGAAGCACTGGTGCCGGTGTCGGCGCCGTGATGAGACACTTTGAGTACATCACAGTGCACTTTTGGAAATGTTTTTAGCAGTGCATTCTCACCTTCCTGCTCCAAATCACCTGTGAATAAAAATTTCCTATCCATATAAGTGAGCATCAGCACCAGGCTGTTATTATTATTCGTTTTTATATACCCATCACGTCCGTTTGGCCATAGTACAGCAAGCTCTGCATCTCCCATTGCATAGCGGTCTGCCTGCTTTGCATAAATCATCTTTGTGCCATAGGAACTGGCAAGGTCATAAGTGGCTTTAGAAGAGGCATTGAAGCCGGGACTTTTTGGAAACATGACCTGACGAATTTCAAATGCTCGTAGTAGCGCTTCAAGGCCCCCGCTATGGTCACTGTCACTATGAGAAAGAATAACGGTATCAATGGTGTGAATATTCTGCCGCTTTAAATAGCTCACAAGCTCCTTTGAATAATAGCTGCTTCCGGTGTCTATCAGCAGAGGCAAGGAGCCGGGAATGCGTACCAGAGCCGCATCTCCCTGACCTACATTGATGAAATCTACGCGCAACCGCTGTGCACTTTGAAATCCGCTAAAAAGGCAAACAGACAGAAATATTGAAAACAAAGCCATGAGCAAAAGCTTGATGTATCGCTGATGTTTTGTGCTGAGTAGTACAAATAATAATCCGATTGCACAGTAGTAAGTGAGCATGAGCATTTTTGTTGTCATATAGGAGATGGCGGCAAAGGGAATAGCAGACAAAGCTCCGGCGGTTTTTGTGACAATGACCAAAAAGTAATTAATAAAGCCTGCAGGAAGCACAGCAAGTGGTGGAATAAGCCATCCAAATAAAATGAGTGCAAAACTACCAATGAAAATAATGGAGATATAGGGAACTACCAAAATATTTGCAATAATGCCGATGATGGATACATTGCCGAACAGCATAGAGACCACCGGAATGGTTAGTAATTGGGCGGATAATGTCATGGCCACATATTCCCGAAGCGTTACGGGAAGGACTGAAAATATTCGCAGAAGAGGCCCGGTAAACACCAAAATGCCTAAGGTGGCAAGGCAAGAGAGCTGATATCCTGCGTCTAGCACGGCATAGGGATTAAGAGCGCAGATGATCCCGGCAGCGATGCCAAGGGCGGTGAGCGAATCGGAGTCGCGGCTCACGAGAGAGGCGGCAAGATACAGGCTTGCCATCACGGAGGAACGCACCACGGAAGGCTCAAAAGCAGTGAGCATGGTAAAAAGCCATATCATGCATAGGGCAATCAGAGAACGAAAAGGAAGACGAAGCGTGGATTTGCGAAGAAGCATCAACACAAATGCAAGCAAAATCGCAATATGCATGCCGGATACGGCAACCACGTGGGTCAGTCCACAACGGGAAAAATCTTGCAGTACCTTGTCATCCATTAGCGAGGTATCACCCAGCACAATCCCTTGGAGAAGCCCTGCATCATGAATGGTATTTGAAAACAGATGGAGAATAGATATCCGTATCCCGTAAAATTGGTCCAAAAGGGTTTTGTCGCCTTGGGCCTTTTGGATGGCATTGTTTTGTGCCATCAACGTTCCGATAATTTCATGCTGTCGTTGATATTTTGCATAATCAAAACCACCCACATTCATGGCAGGGCGCGGGGCCTCTATGGTGCCCGAAATGGTAACATAGTCACGGGCCGCAAGCTCCACCGTAGGAATGCCGCTCAACTGCACGTCCAGACGTTTGCGAAGAGGGCGCTCGCGATTATCCGCATAGATCTCATATACATCCAGGGTAAAGCTTGTATAGTATTCCTTGTTCTTTGAAGGGGAGAGCAGCTTACCATAGATTGTTACGGGTTTATCATAAAAAGCAGCTTCAAAATTCATTTGCTGTTTATCGGAAATAGCAACGCTTATACATCCCAACACAAAAAAGAGCATGCAAAATATAATGATCCAAGGCATGCGCCTGAAAATGGGCAGTGCGGCTACCAAAAGAATGGCGCCTGCGATGCAAGCATAACTGGCTATATGCACGCCCATTTCAATATAAATAAAAATCCCAATGATGTATAAAAGAATACACCAAAGCAGTGGCCGTTTCATTCTTCATCCTCTTCGAAGGCAGGCAGAATGGGTGCTTCGTCGCTGTTGACATTTCGAAGCTGGCGCATAATTTGTCTGGTTCGTGTGCCCACGAGCTTATCTAAATCATCACCCGCTTGCACAATGCGTTTTTGCGTGCTCTCCAGTACATCGCCGAATTTTGAAAACTCAGTCTTTACCGATGCCAAGATGTTCCAAACCTCGGAGGAACGCTTTTCGATTGCAAGGGTTTTAAAGCCCATTTGCAGGCTGCTTAGTAGTGCCGCAAGCGTGGTGGGACCGGTAATGATTATCTTTAAATCCCTCATTAGCATCTCCACAAGACCGCTTCGGCGAAGTACTTCCGCATATAAACCTTCCACCGGTAAAAAAAGAACCCCAAAATCCGTTGTATTTGGTGGATAGATATACTTCTCCTTAATATCCTTGGCACATTTTTTGATGGCGCCTTCCAGTTCGCGAGTGGCCAATTCCACGGCGGCAAGATCCCCTGCATCGTAAGCGGAAAGTAAACGTTCATAAGATTCTAAGGGGAATTTAGAGTCAATAGGAAGATAAACGCAGCCATCATCATCGTGGCCGGGAAGCTTCACCGCATATTCTACAACCTCACGACTGCCAGGCTTTGTTACAACATTGCTCTCATACTGTGTGTGGCTTAAAATTTGCTCTAAAATAGCACCAAGTTGAATTTCTCCCATAATGCCCCTTGTTTTTACATTGGAAAGCACTTTTTTAAGACCGCCGACATCCTCCGCAAGACTATGCATTTCGCCTAGCCCTTTATGTACCTGCTCCAAGCGTTCACTCACGGTTTTAAAGGATTCACCAAGCCGCTGCTCCAAGGTTTTATGCAATTTTTCATCCACTGTTTGGCGCATTGTTTCGATTTTTTCCGCATTATCTCTTTGTATTTCGCCAAGCTTTTTATCCACCGATTCTCTCAGGGAATCTATCCGCTGCTCAACCGAACGGGTGAGCTGAGAAATAGATTCATTGTTGTTCCTTGCGTTTTCACTTAGTTGCTTTAATTGCATTTCGGATAATTGGCCAATCCTAGTGAGGATGGAGCCTTCAAAGCCGGTCATTCTGGTGCTTTGTTCCTCTCGCATACCTGCAAAAAGCCGTGCGCTTTCCTGACGACTTACGGACATCTCCTCTCGCAGTGCCCCCTCCAGGCGTGAAATAAGCATTTCCAGCTTGCTATTGTCGCTAGAGGCACTTTTTCGAAGCAGTAAAGTGGCTACGAGAATAATATTTACGACCAGTAGTCCATATAGAATATACATTTCCATGCCAACCATCCTTTGTATGTCATATATTGATTATCTGACAGTTATTATATCACATTATGAAATTTTTACAAGAGCCGATTATGTGTTTATGCATCCATGCAGCATAGGGAAGCGGTAAGTATATTGTGAAAAAGTGTTATGTACAAGTTTGCAGAAAAAAAGAATGTTAAATCTATGTTAAATATATTTACAATATGTAAATAAAATGTTAAAATCTAATTTGTGCGTTTATTTGACACTGCACTATGCGAATAAGCGGACAGCATAAAAAATTATCAGTCTGCTGTGTGAACAATGAAAACCAAAGAGGTGTTGTATGAATATTTCTATGATTGCTTCTCTTTTAGGAGGATTAGGACTCTTCCTCTATGGGATGAAGGTAATGGGAGATGGACTTGAAAAAACGGCAGGAGAAAAGTTGCAAAAAATCATCCAGTCGTTGACCGGAAATATAATGAAGGGTGTTTTGGTAGGCACGGTCGTAACGGGTGTGATACAAAGCTCTTCAGCGACAACTGTTATGGTTGTGGGATTTGTTAATGCCGGTATGATGACCTTGCCGCAAGCGGTTGGCGTCATCATGGGTGCCAATATCGGCACAACAGTTACTGCCCAGATTTTAAGACTAGGTGATATTCAATCCGATGTTTGGTATTTGCAGCTTGTAAAGACTCAAAACTTGGCACCGATTGCCGTTATTGTGGGCATTGTGATGATGCTGATGATGAGGAAGCAAAAGGTGAAAGAAATCGGCGAAATTGTATTGGGTTTCGGAGTGTTATTCATGGGGATGGAAATGATGTCATCTTCCGTACAGGTACTAAAGGATGCACCTTGGCTACTGTCCATGTTTACCTCATTTAAAGATACACCAATACTTGGTGTGCTGACTGGGACAGCTGTGACGGCGATTATACAAAGCTCCAGCGCTTCGGTTGGTATTTTGCAGGCAATGGCCTCCACCGGCATGATTACATACGGTTCGGCAATCCCCATTGTTTTGGGGCAGAATATTGGCACTTGCGTGACCGCACTGCTCTCTAGCATCGGCACTGCCATAAATGCTAAACGAGCCGCCATGATCCATTTGTATTTCAATATTATAGGGACAATTGTTTTTCTAATCGTTATTTATGTTGTCCAAGGATTTATTGGGTTCCCCTTTTGGAATGATACAGTCAATCGAGGCAATATTGCCGATTTTCATTCGATTTTTAATATTACCAATACCTTGATGCTTCTGCCGTTTGCTGGTTCCTTGGTGTGGCTTGCTAACGTGACGGTGGGCTATAGAAAAAGGAAGCAGGAGGAGCGTAAAAGCAATTCATTGGACGAGCGTTTTCTCAACGCTCCCAATGTTGCCATTGCACAGTGCAGAGATGAAATTGTGAAAATGGGATTGTTAGCAATGAAAAATGTGCGATTGGCAGCAGATGCTGTGGTCGGTAGAAATAAGGATGCAATTGCAATTTTGGAAGAAAATGAAAATATCATCGATGAAATGGAAGTATCGCTCAATCAGTATTTGGTGCTCATTACCGACAAAGATTTAAATGAGAGTGAGAGCAGGACCGTATCGGAAATGTTTCATGCGGTGACCGATATTGAACGTATGGGAGATCATGCGAAGAACATTTCGGAAATATACAAGGATAATCTTGAAAAAAATGTGGAGTTTTCCGATTCTGCTCGGAAGGAACTTGACCTGATGTTTGGGGCAGTATCTGAAATTATGGAAAACACCATTGCGGCATACAGGGATAAGGACATCTTTCTGGCAAAGAAAGTTGAACCATATGAAGAAGTCGTGGATATGTTTAACGATACACTGAAAAACAAGCATATCGAAAGGCTGAAAACGCAAAAGTGCTCTATTTTGGCAGGTATATCTTTTATTGAAATGATTGGGAATTTGGAGAGAATTGCTGACCATTGCTCTAATGTGGCACTTTCCGTTCTCAAAATGAATAGCGATGTTTCGTTTGATGCGCATGCATATGCGCGAGAAATGCACCAATCACCGGATGAAGAGTTTAATCGGTATTTTAGAGAATTTGAGGACAAGTATTACAGTAAAATTGAATTTCATTAATTTTTCACTAAGAAAACTGACAAAGAAGAAAAAAAGCTTCAATGAAGCGAGGAATATGGATGAAGTTCTGTCGAGTGCAGGGCTTCATCCTTTTTCTTTGCACAATAATGGAAATAAATATTTTCATCGCATCCCAAAATGGAGCTTCATTGCAAGGATAATGAGTAGAAAAGCGCAACTAAAAAAAGCTGTCGCAAAACTGTGATATGATGTGACTGCCTTAGAAAATGCACGATAATCTCCGGCGGATATCGCCGCCCTGATGATTTTTCTCTCGTCTTAAAGTCCTTTAAAAATTTTTTTAAATATTTTATGCGACTAAAATCGACAAAAGCAGACACATATCGTGTTTGCTTTTTTTCTTTTT
>CAZQDP010000044.1:0-20102 GCA_964592375.1 uncultured Eubacteriales bacterium
AGGCCGATGTTAATGGCGTTGCGGTAAAATATTCTAGCAAAGCTTTTGGCGATGACACAATCAATGCCGGACTCTTTAATGGCAATCGGGGCATGCTCACGAGAGGAGCCACAGCCGAAGTTAAAGCCTCCCACCATGATATCACCCTTTTTTACTCTGCTGATAAAGGTTTTATCAATATCCTCCATACAATGTGCGGCAAGCTCTTTTGCATCGGAGGTATTTAAATATCTTGCAGGGATAATGACATCTGTATCCACATTATCGCCGTATTTGATGACAGATCCTTTTAATTTCATCTTCAATCATTCCTTTCCGATTATATGCTCACTTATCGAGTTAGTCGTCTGATGGCTGAGCAATTTTTCCTGCCAAAGCAGAAGCTGCTGCAACCGCGGGACTTGCCAGGTAGACCTCGCTCTCCACATCCCCCATACGCCCCACAAAGTTACGGTTGGTGGTGGCCACTGCCCGTTCTCCTTTTGCAAGGATACCCATATGACCACCGAGGTATGGGCCACAGGTGGGAGTGGATACGGCGCATCCGGCTTCGACAAATATTTTAAAGAGGCCCATTTCCATCGCATCCAAATAAATCTTTTGCGTTGCCGGGATGATGATGGTGCGCACACCTTTTGCAACTTTTTTACCCTTTAGTATTTCCGCGGCAATCACCAAATCCTCTAAACGTCCGTTGGTGCAAGAGCCGATGACCACTTGGTCAATCTTCACATCGCCGGCTTCTTCCACGGTTTTTGTGTTATCCGGCAGATGAGGGAAGGCAACCGTTGGTTTGATGGAGGACATATCGATGTGATAGACCTTATCGTACTCGGCATCTGCATCTGCGCGGTATATAACGGGCGCTTTGCCGCCATGAGCAGAAATAAATTCCAAAGTCTTTTCATCCACATCGAAAATGCCATTTTTTGCACCTGCTTCAATGGCCATATTCGCCATGCACAGCCGATCGCTTACGGACAGATGTGCAAGACCGCTGCCGGTGAACTCCATGGATTGATACAGTGCGCCGTCCACACCGATCATTCCGATAATATGCAAGATAACATCCTTGCCCGATACCCACTTTTGTGGTTTTCCCTCCAGTACAAACTGGATGGCAGAAGGTACCTTAAACCATGCTACGCCTGTTGCCATGCCGCAGGCCATATCGGTAGAACCCACACCGGTGGAAAATGCACCGAGGGCACCATAGGTACAGGTATGGGAGTCTGCACCGATAACAAGATCACCGGCAACAACCAACCCTTTTTCGGGTAGCAGCGCATGCTCCACGCCCATTTCGCCTACATCAAAAAAGTTTTCAATATCCATTTCTCCTGCAAATTCACGAATGAACTTGCACTGAGCGGCGGCTTTAATATCCTTGTTGGGAGTAAAATGGTCCATTACAAGAGATATTTTTTTCTTATCAAAAACACTGCTCCTACCAATTTTCTTAAATTCATTTATCGCAACCGGCGTGGTGATATCGTTACCAAGAACCATATCCAGCCTTGCCAAAATCAGCTGCCCGGCAGCGACTTCCTTTTGGCCGCTATGGGCTGCTAAGATTTTTTGGGACATTGTCATAGCCATTATAAGCATCCTCCTTATTGTTTTTTACGTGTTCAGTTTATGTTCGATAGAGTCCACTAGGGCAATCCAGCTCGCCTCGATAATATCCGTTGCAACCCCGATGGTGCTCCATACAGTTTCGCCATCGCTGGATTCAATCAGCACCCTTACCTTCGCACCCGTAGCTTGTTCGGTATCTAGCACACGCACTTTATAATCTGTTAAATGCACCCTTTCCAGCTGAGGATAAAAAACAAGAAGCGCTTTGCGTAGAGCGTGGTCTAAGGCATGCACTGGGCCTTTGCCAATGGAAGCTGTGGTTTCTGTCATGCCATCCACCGCAATTCTGATCATGGCCGAAGAGGTTAAATCCCCATTGAGGGGAGGGAAGTCACCCGATGTTTTATACATCACAAGCTCAAAATGGGGAATGTACATTCCAAGTGTTTTTTTCACCAAAAGCTCAAAGCTTGCATCCGCCGCTTCAAACTGATAGCCGTAATGCTCCATTTCCTTGAGCTTTTCCAAAATCAGTGCCGTTTCGGGAGAGACTTTTGTGAGGTGGGGGGCGATATCCTTGATTTTTGCAAGGATTGTAGTTCTGCCGGACACCTCGGACATTAAAAATCTGCGTTTATTGCCAACAAGCTGTGGGTCAATATGTTCAAAGGAACGTGAAAGCTTATTTACACCGTCAATATGCATGCCACCCTTGTGTGCAAATGCACTGCGGCCAATATACGGCCTGTCATTGTGAATGGTGATGTTGGAAATCTCAGCTACCTTTATTGATGTTTCCGAAAGGTGTTCCAGTCCGCCTTCAATGCAGGTATAGCCACGTTTTATTTGCAGATTTGGTATAATGGCACTCAGGTCCGCATTGCCGCATCGCTCGCCAAAGCCTACAAAGGTACCTTGAACCTGGACTGCGCCCGCATCCACTGCAAGCAGAGAGCTTGCCACAGCACAGCCAATGTCATTATGGCAGTGAATGCCGATGCGCACGTCAGGAAAACGCGCGACAACAAGCTTCGTAATTTCATAAATATCCGTCGGGTATGCACCGCCGTTGGTATCGCACAGGCAAATGACATCTGCACCGCCTCGTGCGGCGGCATCCAGTGCAGTAAGCGAATATGCAGGGTTTGCGCGATAGCCATCGAAAAAATGCTCCGCATCAAAAATAACCTCTTTGCCGTGGCTTTTGAAAAATGCAATCGTATCATAAATCAGCGCTAAGTTTTCCTCCAAGGATACATGCAAAATTTCAGTCACATGCAAATCCCATGATTTTCCGAATATGGACACCGCCTCGGTATTGGCGGCAAGCAAGGATAAGACCATCTCATCCTGCTCTGCCGACATGTTCTTTCTTCTTGTGCTTCCAAAAGCGCAGATTTTTGCGTTTTTGAGTTTGGAAGCGCCAAGCTTTTGAAAAAACTCAATATCCTTTGGGTTGGAACCGGGATTTCCGGCTTCAATATAGGAAACGCCAAAATCGTCCAGTGCGCTGACAATGCCAAGCTTATCTTGAATTGAAAAGGAAATTCCTTCGCCCTGCGCACCGTCTCTTAAAGTCGAATCAAATATTTCAAGCTTTTTCACAGCCAACACTCCATTTCTTCTTAGTCTATTTCATTTATAATACAACTGCCCCTTTGTCGGCCGAAGATACACTTTTGGCATATCTTTGTAGGTAGCCGGTAAGGTTCTGGCGGTCAGGTTTTGGCTGCACAGGGCGCATTTCAAGCTCCTGTGGGCTTATCTCTAAATTGATGATACCACTGGTGATATCGATAAAAATCATATCATTTTCCTGCACTTTTGCAATGGGGCCGCCTGCTGCGGCTTCGGGAGAAATATGGCCGATGGAGGCACCTTTTGTTGCGCCTGAAAATCTTCCGTCTGTAATGAGTGCTACTTGCTTATCGAGACCCATGCCTGCAAGGGCAGAGGTAGCAGAAAGCATTTCACGCATGCCGGGACCACCTGCAGGGCCTTCAAAACGGATGACGACCACGTCGCCGGCCTTTATTTTACCTGCATAAATCGCCTCCATGGCTTCGGGTTCACTGTCAAACACCTTTGCAGGGCCGCGATGCTGCAGCATTTCGCTCGATACCGCACTGCGCTTCACCACTCCGCCATTGGGGGCAAGAGAGCCGTATAAAATGGCAATGCCTCCTGCTTTGGAATATGGGTTTGAGATGGGACGAATGACATTGGTATCTGTAATTTTGACGTTTGCTACATTTTTACCCACGGTTTTGCCGGTAACTGTTTTAGCATTTACATCCAAGAGTTTTGCACCGGCAAGCTGAGCCATCACCGCATATACGCCACCTGCATTGTATAAATCCTGCATATGATGGGGGCCGGCAGGAGCGAGGCGACACAAATTCGGGGTGCGATTGCTGATGTCGTTAATGGAATGCAAATCAAAATCAATTTGTGATTCATGGGCAATGGCCGCAAGATGAAGAATTGAATTAGAGGAGCAGCCCAGTGCCATGTCTACCGTGAGGGCATTTTGCAGTGCGGATGGGGTTATAATGTCAAGTGCAGTTATATTATTTTTGAGTAGCTGCATGATCTGCTGACCAGCGGACTTTGCAAGTCTTGTTCGATGGGCATATACCGCAGGAATGGTGCCGTTACCCGGCAGGGCAATACCCAAGGCTTCGCAGAGGCAGTTCATGGAATTTGCCGTAAACATACCGGAGCAGGAGCCACAGCCGGGGCAGGCGTTGTCTTCAATATAGCAAAGTGCCTCATCGTCAATATTGCCGGCCTTGTATGCGCCAACCGCTTCAAATACGCTATTGAGGTCCAAGGACTTGCCCTCCCTATTTTGAAGAGAAAGCATGGGTCCGCCGGATACAAAGATGGAAGGCAAATTGAGCCTTGCGGCGGCCATGAGCATGCCGGGAACGATTTTATCACAATTGGGAATAAAGACCAGTGCGTCAAAACAGTGGGCACGGACCATGCACTCGATACTGTCTGCAATCAGCTCACGGGTACAAAGAGAGTATTTCATGCCGGTATGGCCCATGGCAATGCCATCGCACACGCCGATGACATTAAATTCAAGAGGCGTTCCGCCGTTCATTAAAACACCGTCTTTTACCGCTCTTGCTATTTGCTGTAAATGAATATGCCCCGGTACAATTTCATTAAACGAATTGACAATGCCAATGAGCGGCTTTTTGATCTGCTCATCCAGTAGGCCCGAGGATTTTAGTAGGCTTCGATGGGGGCTATGCTCCACGCCTTTTTTTATGCTGTCACTTCTCATTGCCATCCTCATTTCTTCTGCCAGCTCATCTGACTCCTCAGCTCTTTGCCGACCTTTTCTACAAGATGTTCTTTTTCCAGGCGTCTTTTTGAACTGAAATAGGGGCGGTTTGCTTGGTTTTCAAGAATCCAGTTGCGTGCAAAGGTGCCATCCTGGATTTCGCCCAGTACTTTTTTCATTTCCTTCTTGGTGTCCTCCGTTATAATGCGGTTGCCGACTGTATAATCGCCGTATTCCGCAGTATCACTGATGGAATAACGCATATAATCAAGGCCGCCTTGTACCACAAGGTCGATAATCAACTTCATTTCATGCACACATTCAAAATATGCATTTTCCGGATTGTAGCCTGCTTCAACAAGGGTTTCAAAGCCTGCTTTCATCAGTGCCGAAACGCCGCCGCAAAGCACGGCTTGCTCACCGAATAAATCTGTTTCCGTTTCTTCTCTAAAAGTAGTTTCCAAAATGCCGGCTCTGGCGCCGCCAATACCTGCCGCATAAGCGAGGGCGGTATCCTTTGCTTTGCCGGTGGCATCTTGATATACGGCGATGAGGCAAGGAACGCCTCTGCCTTCTTCATACTGGCTGCGTACAGTATGTCCCGGGCCTTTGGGCGCAATCATTACCACGTCTACATCCGCAGGAGGGACGACTTGACCATAGTGAATATTGAAACCATGAGCAAAGGCAAGGGTCATTCCTGCACGAAGGTAGGGGGCAATTTCTGCTTTATAGATGGCGCCTTGCAACTCGTCATTGACAAGAATCATCACCATATCGCTTGCCGCTACCGCTTCTGCGGTGTGCATGGCGCGAAGACCTGCCGCTTTTGCTTTTTCAATTGATTTTGAACCTTCATACAAACCGACGATCACATTTACACCACTATTAAATAGATTGAGTGCATGAGCATGACCCTGACTACCATAACCGATGACCGCAACGGTTTTCCCTTTCAAATTTTCCAAATTACAATCCTTTTCATAATAAAGCTGTGCCATTTTGCATTTCTCCTCTTATATTTATTTTGATATCTTTAAAAACCTAATATGGGATAAGTCATACGATCCTTTTATAGATGAAGACTGTCTTTGCCTCTGCCAAGGGCAGTAGCACCGGTACGACTGAGCTCAATAATGCCATAGGGGCGAATATATTCAAAAAACGCATTCAGCTTGGATTGGTTTCCCGTGATTTCTACGCTTAGAGAATCGGTGGTAAAATCCACTACCTTGCCTCTAAATACATTTACTGCCTCTAATATTTCTCCACGTTTATTCTTTTCAGCTACGATTTTAACAAGCGCAAGCTCTCGAATAACGGAGTTGCCAATTTCCATTAGTTCAATGGATTTCACATCATAGAGCTTTGAAATTTGCTTGACAATCTGCTCCTTGATATATTCATCTCCAGTGGTGACGATTGTCATTCTGGAAAACTGCGGATTTTCCGTTTCTCCCACAGACAAAGAGTCTATATTAAAGCCTCGCCTTGAGAAAAGCCCGGATACGCGCGTGAGTACACCGAAATGGTTGGATACCAGCATGGAAATAATAAATTGCTTTTCCTTCATTTATCGCACCTCCTACTTTAGTATAATATTATGAATGGATCCGCCCGGCGGAATCATAGGATACACCATTTCATCACAGCCGATTTCGCAGTCAACCAATACCGGCCCCTTTTGTGCAAATACTTCCTCAAATATAGCCTTCATATCATCATGTGCGCCAATTCGATATCCCTTTGCACCAAAAGCTTCTGCCAGCTTCACAAAATCCGTCTTGCGTGATAGCGAGGTTTGAGAGTACCTTTTGCCAAAGAACAGGGTCTGCCATTGACGAACCATTCCGAGCACTTGATTGTTCATCACTACAATGACAAGGGGCAAATCATTTGATACGGCGGTAGCAAGCTCATTTAAATTCATATGAAAGCTGCCATCACCCGTGAAAAGAACCGTTTTTTTGCGGCCGGTGCCAATACAAGATCCAATGGCTGCACCCATGCCAAAGCCCATTGTCCCAAGCCCGCCCGAAGTGATATGTGTTCTGGGTTGCATAAATTTATAATACTGCGCAATCCACATTTGATGCTGACCTACGTCGGTTGCAACCGGTCCGTCATCCGGCATCATGGAGCGCACGGTATTGATAATGGCAAGAGGAGTGACGTCGCAAGTAGACATGTTGCTTTCATTATCCGAATGGTTTTTCAGATAAGCCACACGTTCATGCCACAGTTTGTGTTCCTGCTGCGAGATGGCGGCAATCAAATCTGTTAAGAGCGTTTTAATATTACCAGACAGGCCAGTATACGTAGGAATGTTTTTGCCAATCTCCGCCGGGTCGATATCTAAATGAAGAATTTTGGAGTTTTTTGCAAACTCCGCTTTGTTGCCCGTTGCACGGTCACTAAATCTTGAACCGATGGCAATGAGAAGGTCGGACTCCGACATCGCCTTGGTGGAGGCATATTGGCCGTGCATACCCGTCATTCCCAAAAAACCGGGGTAGTCATTTGGGACGGAGGACAGCCCCATCATACTGGTGCCGATGGGAGCGTCGATTTTCTTTGCAAAGTGCAAAAGCTCTTGCGATGCTCCAGAGAGCAGTACGCCGCCTCCTGCATAAATAAAGGGTCTCTCTGAAGACATTATCAGCTCTGCAACCGCTTGCAACGCTTCCTTACTCGCTGTAATATATGGGAATTTTTCTACCGGTGCCTGTGCCACATAATCACATTCGGATTGTTGTACATCCTTTGGAATATCAATTAAAACAGGGCCGGGGCGACCGGATATTGCAATCTGAAAGGCTTCACGTATGGTATCTGCAAGTTCTGTTACATCTTTGACAATATAATTGTGCTTTGTAATAGGCATTGTAATTCCAAGTACATCCACTTCCTGAAAGCTGTCCCTCCCCAAAAGCGTGGTGGGGACATTGCCGGTAATGGCCACAAGGGGAGAAGAGTCCAAATAGGCATTGGCAATCCCCGTTACAAGGTTGGTAGCACCGGGGCCGGAGGTGGCAATTACAACGCCGGGCTTACCGGTTGTGCGTGCATAGCCATCTGCCGCATGGGCTGCGCCTTGTTCATGGCTGGTGATATAGTGCGTGATACGGTCGCTGTGTTTGTAAAGCTCATCGTATATATTTAGCACCATGCCTCCCGGGAACCCAAATACGGTTTCAACGCCTTGCTCAATTAAAGTTTCAATTACAATTCGTGCTCCTGTCATTTTCATATACCTCCTTGCTCATTTTTGCTTGGTGAGTTATGATTTGTTTTACCTCTTGGATATGAAAGTAAATAAAAAGCCTGCGGTGAGTTTCACCACAGGCAGTCGCTTTATCTTTCGAAAAGTTTACATAAAGGCTGTTCTGTTTGCAGTGAAACTAAAATGAACACGATCAGCGACCTTGCGCACGACGACTACAAGGCTGATAATGCTAATAATAATAATTATCGCTGCAAAGGAAGCATACATAATCATTCTTCTCCCAAACTTTTTTCTTGAGTATATCAAAATCATTGCCTGTTGTCAAGGGCTTTTTTTCAGTTTTCCCATTTTTCATCAGCGCAAAAAATGAATGTTTATTGCTTTTGAGAAAATATGAAAATTGAAAAACCATCTATAAAATAATGAAATTATATATATAATACCTTATATACATCAAAAAACTGAAAAAATTTCAAAAAAATCGCATTTTTTTAAAAAAAGTATTGCAAAAGACTTTGGAATGTGGTAGAATATTGCAGGTATGCAAGTACGCACACCTTATGATTTTTCAAAGCGGTGCCTTTATGGTCTTTGAAAAAGATGAGTAGGGTGGAGGAAAATAAAAAACCGGAGGTGTTCTTATTATGGCAGTTATTTCAATGAAACAGTTGCTGGAAGCGGGGGTTCATTTTGGTCATCAAACCCGCCGTTGGAATCCCAAAATGGCCGAGTATATTTTCACTGAGAGAAACGGTATTTACATTATCGATCTTCAGAAAACAGTGAAAAAGGTAGAAGAAGCGTATATGTTCGTCAGAGATGTGGCCATGAGTGGTGATGAAGTTCTTTTTGTGGGCACAAAGAAACAAGCGCAGGACTCCATTAAAGAGGAAGCGGAAAGAGTGAACATGTACTATGTCAACAATCGTTGGTTAGGTGGCATGCTCACAAACTTTAAAACCATTAAAAAGCGTATCGAAAGAATGGAGCAACTAAAGACAATGGAAGAGGACGGCACCTTTGACTTGCTTCCCAAAAAGGAAGTAATCAAGCTACGTGCTGAGAGAGATAAGCTTGAAAAGTTCCTAGGCGGCATCAAGGATATGAAGAAGCTGCCGGGCGCACTTTTTGTGGTGGATCCTAAAAAAGAAAAGATTGCAATTTTAGAAGCGAGAAAGCTTGGTATTCCCGTGGTTGCCATTGTGGATACAAACTGCGATCCCGACGAAGTGGATTATGTTATTCCCGGCAATGATGATGCAATCAGAGCGGTAAAGCTTATTGCTTCCGCCATGGCAAATGCAATCGTTGAGGGCAGACAGGGCGAGGAAACCGCAAAGGAAAACGAGCAGGACGAAGCGGAAGAAATTGCTGAATAATTTGCGATAGAGAAAAGCAGCGGAAAGGAGATTATAAAATGATTACGACCGAAATGGTAAAAGAGTTAAGAGAGCGAACCGGCTGTGGAATGATGGATTGTAAAAAGGCGCTTAGCGAAAATAATGCAGATATGGATAAGGCAATCGAATGGTTGAGAGAGAAGGGGCTTGCTGCCGCTTCTAAGAAAGCCGGACGTGTTGCCGCTGAAGGTCTTGTTGATGCATATGTAGAGGAAAATGGCAAGGTTGGTGTATTGGTTGAGGTGAATAGCGAAACCGATTTTGTTGCCAAAAATGCTGATTTCCAAACGTTTGTATCGGATATTGCAAAGGTGGTTGCTATCGGCAATCCTGCGGATACAACAGCCCTTGCAGAATTAAAGTATATGGACTCGCAGATGAGCGTGGCGGAAGCCTTGAGAGAAAAAATTCTTACAATCGGCGAAAATTTAAATATTAGACGCTTTGAAAGGTATGAGGGCCATGTGGCTACCTATATTCATGGCGGCGGACGCATCGGCGTGATGGTCGATTTTGATACGACGGACGAGGTTGCTTCAAAGGCAGAGTTTGCAGAGCTTGCCAAGGATATTGCAATGCAGATCGCTGCTGCAAACCCTCAGTATTTGGACAGAAGCACGGTTCCTACCGATGCACTTGAAAAAGAAAAAGAAATTTTGACCCTGCAGGCACGCAATGAAGGAAAGCCTGAAAATATCATTGAAAAAATGGTGATGGGCAGAATTAACAAGTTCTATCAAGAGGTTTGCTTGGTGGACCAGGTATTTATTAAAGACAATGAGGTTTCAGTGAAGAAGCTGATGGAGAATAAAGCCAAGGAGCTTGGCGGCAATATCAGCATTCGGAAATTCGCCAGATTTGAAAAGGGCGATGGCCTTCAAAAAAGAGAAGACGATTTTGCGGCAGAAGTAGAAAAAATGGTTAACAAATAATTTGTTTTCATATGAAGAAGGGGCACAGGCGTGTCCCTTCTTAGTATAATATGAAGCAAATAATAAGCTTGAAAATAAATAAGAAAAAGCAGGAAAAATATTTTTTATATAGAATATAATAATGAAAATAACGATAGATTGTATGTGTGCAATCGGCATAACGAAAGGATGAATGCACGAATGAATCCCATTTATAAAAGGGTACTGCTGAAGGTCAGCGGAGAAGCATTGGCAGGAGAAAAAGGCTTTGGGCTGGATACAAAAACGCTTTCGGATTTGTCACAGGTGATTAAGCAATGTGTGGATGCTGGAGTTGAAGTGGGTATCGTGGTTGGTGGCGGCAATTTTTGGCGCGGCCGAAGTGGTGAAAATATGGATAGAACCAGAGCGGACCACATGGGCATGTTGGCGACGGTGATCAATTCGCTTGCCATGCAGGATGCACTTCTTAATGCCGGTGTGGAAACTCGTGTGCAGACCGCCATTGATATGCGCCAAATTGCTGAACCGTATATCAGAGGCAGAGCAGTTCGCCATCTGCAAAAGGGAAGAGTAGTGATTTTCGGATGCGGAACCGGTAATCCTTATTTTTCAACGGATACAGCAGCGGCACTGCGTGCGGCCGAAATTGGAGCCGATATCATTCTGCTTGCCAAAAAGGTTGATGGCGTGTACGACAGCGATCCGGTGAAAAATCCGGTGGCTACAAAATTCGAAATGCTAAAGTACATGGATGTACTCAATAAAAACTTAGGGGTGATGGATTCAACCGCGACCTCTCTTTGTATGGATAATGATATACCAATTCGGGTGTTCGGATTATCCGACCCTCAAAATATCATCAGAATTATTGCCGGTGAAGAAATCGGAACAATTGTGAATGGAGGATAAAAAGTATGCATGCACAGTATAAGGACATGTACAAACAACAAAAAGACAAAATGGATAAAGCGATTGGTGTTTTGGAAACGGAATACGCCGCTATTCGAGCAGGAAGAGCCAATCCTGCCCTTCTTGACCCTTTGAAAATTGAATATTACGGTGCTGAAACGCCGATAAGTCAGGTGGCTTCCATATCCGTTCCTGAGGCAAGAACGATTATTATTCAGCCTTGGGAAGCGTCGCTTATGAAGGAAATTGAAAAAGCTATTTTAAAATCTGATATCGGCATTACCCCTAACAATGACGGAAAGGTCATTCGTTTGACATTTCCGCCACTAACAGAGGAGAGAAGAAAGGATTTGGCAAAGCTTACGCATAAAGAAGCGGAAAATAGCAAAGTGGCCGTGCGCAATATTCGTCGGGATGCGGTGGACCATTTTAAGGCTTTGAAGAAAAAATCTGAAATTACCGAGGATGATATGAAGGATATCGAAAAGGATATTCAGGAGCTTACGGACAATTCAATCAAAAGAATTGATGCGCTTTGCTCCGCGAAAGAGAAAGAAATTATGGAAATTTAAATGCCATCATTGGCTTAGCGGGGGATGAGGGAGCACGCAAGGATGCGATGGCGGCTTGCACGCATTGGTGGGTGGTGCCTTCATCCTTTTTTGTTATTTGTGGCGGCGAATAAAGGTGGTTATGGATTGATATTTTCATTTTTAAGGGCGATATATGCAAAAATCATATCGTTGTTTGTGAAAAAAGGGGATGTAGACTATCAGAACATTCCGGCGCATATCGGTATTATTATGGACGGAAACGGCAGATGGGCACGAAGGCATGGACTTGACCGTAGGGCTGGGCATGCGGCAGGTGCAGAAACACTCAGAGTCATTGCGGAATTTTGTGAAAAAATCGGCGTGAAGGCACTGACCGTTTATGCATTTTCTACTGAAAACTGGAACAGGCCACCGGCAGAGGTCGATGCGCTGATGGAGCTTTTATACAATTACCTTGCAGATGCAGAAAAAACACTGGCCGGTAAAAACAGCATTATCCGCATTATAGGTGATCGCACAAGGCTCAGCAAAAAAATGCAAAAACGAATGGCCGAAGTAGAAGAAATGACCGGAAAGAACACCGGCATGTATTTAAATCTTGCCGTAAACTATGGCGGGCGTGATGAAATTGTGCGAGCCACCAAAATTCTGGCAACAAAGGCGCTTCGTGGCGAGGTTGCTGTGGAGGAAATAACAGCAGAAAAGCTATCGGATTGCATGTATACATATTTTTTACCGGACCCTGACCTTATTATTCGTCCGAGTGGAGAGATGAGACTGAGTAATTTTCTGCTTTGGCAGTCTGCATACAGCGAATTTTGGTATTCCGGTGTGTGTTGGCCCGACTTTACAGATAAACATTTGCTACTTGCCATTAGTGATTATCAAAAACGCAATAGGCGCTATGGGGGGGTATAAACTTGGCAAAAAGACTGCTTAGTGCAGGGGTTGGCATTGCAATCGCATTATTTATTCTTATATCCGAACGTTTTGTCAGCATAAGCATTGCTGCCATTATTTTGCTTGCGCTTTATGAAATTTATTTACCATTTGGATTTATTAAAAGATTACCCCTTGCCATCATGGGCTTTAGCCTTGGGGGGCTCATGGTTTTTGGGCTGGTAAACCATTTGGAGTTTATGATTCCTGCCTTGTGTTGTTATGTAATGCTGATGTTTTTAATGGCCATTTTATATCAAAAGGTTATTAAATTTGCGGATATTGCCATTCTGTTTTTTTCCACCATTTATATTGCACTCACTCTTTCTCACATGTGGCTGCTTTATGACAGTCAATATGGAAGGTTTTATATTTATCTGATATTTTTTGGCGCATGGCTACCGGACAGCGGCGCATTCTTTATGGGCAAATACTTAGGTCGACATCCGCTTGCGCCTACCATCAGTCCGAAAAAAACGGTGGAGGGTGTTTTTGGTGGTTACTTGGCCGGAATGATTAGCTTTTTACTATATGGTTTTGTGGTCAGTGGTTATTTCGGGCTCAAAGTTAACTTCTGGTCCTTGCTTTTATTGTCTGCTATTTGTGCCACAGCGGCACTGATAGGAGATTTAGCGGCTTCACTCATTAAAAGAGAATTGGGCATTAAGGATTATGGCAGCATTATGCCGGGGCATGGCGGCCTATTGGATCGGTTTGACAGTGTAATTTTTGTGGCGCCGGTGGTCTATTATTATCTTAAATTCCTACCGGTAATCATAAAATAGTAAGGTGAGGACAAATGAAAAAAATTAGTATTCTGGGCAGTACCGGCTCTATCGGTCGACAGGCACTTGAAGTTTGCGACATTCAAGGAAATATTGAAATTACTGCTCTTTGCGCATATAGCAATATTGCTCTATTGGAAAAGCAAATTCGAAAATATCTCCCTCGCATTGCGGTGCTCATGGATAAGCAGGCTGCGGCGGAGCTGAAAACAAAGGTTGCCGATTTGCCCGTGAAGGTAATGGAGGGAATGGAAGGCTTTTGCTATGCCGCATCCATGCCGGAAGCGGATATGGTGCTCACGGCGGTTGTTGGCGTTTGCGGACTTTTACCTACCATAAAAGCCATTGAGGCAGGCAAGGACATTGCTCTTGCGAACAAGGAAACCTTGGTGGCGGGTGGTAGCATTGTCACAGCCCTTGCGAAGAAAAATAAGGTTGCTATCCTGCCGGTGGACAGTGAGCATTCGGCGGTATTTCAATGCATGCAGCATCAAGTAACGGCAGAAAAAATTCTGCTGACCGCATCGGGCGGTCCATTTTTTGGATATACCAAACAAATGCTTGAGAAAGTGAGCATAGCGGATGCACTGCGGCACCCTAATTGGACCATGGGCAATAAAATTACGATAGACAGTGCAAGCCTGATGAACAAAGGGTTAGAGGTGATAGAAGCGTGCCATTTGTTTGATGTGGATATCTCGCGAATAGAGGTTGTGGTGCACCGGCAAAGCATGATTCATTCCATGGTGCAGTTTGCAGATCACTCCGTTTTGGCACAGCTCTCAAAGCCGGATATGAAGCTACCTATCGGCTATGCATTTTCGTATCCTGAAAGGGCATATGCAGGGACTGAGCAGATCGATTTTGCGACAATCGGATCACTGACTTTTGAAAAACCAGATATGGAGGTATTCCCTTGCCTTTCTCTTGCATATGAGGCGGGCAAACAAGGTGGCACCATGCCGGCGGTATTAAACGGTGCGAATGAAGCAGCGGTGGAGCTTTTTTTAGGAGGCCACATGAAGTTCTGTCAAATTCCGGAATTCATAGAATATGCCATGGATGCACATCATAGTATTAAAATTCCTACGCTTGAAGATATTTTGGAGAGTGACAGGCAGGCAAGAGAACTGGTGACAAAAAGGTTTCAGGAAAGGCTTGGTGGATAAATGAGTGCTTTTATTACGGTGATTACAACCATTTTGGTTTTTATGGCGATTATATTAATACATGAGCTGGGTCATTTTACGGCGGCGAAGCTGCTGGGGGTGAAGGTTCATGAATTTTCCGTGGGAATGGGCCCTGTGTTATATAAAAGACAAAAAGGGGAAACCCAATATGCCGTAAGGGCACTGCCTATTGGTGGCTTTGTTCGCTTGGAGGGAGAGGATGAGCACTCTGAAGACGAGAGGTCAATGAGTCGCAAGCCCGTGTGGGCGAGGCTGATTATTGTATCTGCCGGTGCCATTGTAAATATTATATGCGGCCTCATTATTTTTCTGATTATTTTTATGCAGGTACCGCAAATGCCTACCATGACGATAGAACAAACTATGCAGGGTTCTCCCGCCTATGATATGCTCCTTGCCGGAGATAAAATTGTGGCTATTGACCATACCAGGGTTTGGTATTATAAGGATTTGATGTTTCAGTTGGCACAAAAAGGCAGTAATGCCTCCAATATTACGGTTGTGAGGGATGGAAAAACCCTTGATTTTCAAGTCACCCCCATGCTCACCGAGGTAAAACAGGAAGGAGAAAGCCCCTACAAGCTTGGCATACTGTTTGGACAGGTGAAGATGACACCGCTGAGGGCCATTCAATATGGTATATTTGAAACACTGTTTATCATTCGTCTTGTACTCTTCTCCCTCTTTATGCTCATCACCGGTAAGGTCGCTGTGACGCAGCTTGCAGGCCCGGTGGGAACGAGCACCGCGATTGGAGAAGCTGCAAAGAGAGGGTTTGGGGATTTACTCAATATTGCCGCGCTTTTATCTGTGAATGTTGGAATTTTTAACATCATTCCGCTGCCGGCGCTAGATGGCGGCAGGATATTCTTTATGCTCATCGAGCTGGTAAGGGGGAAACCCATCAATCCGGAAAAGGAAGGGACCATCCATTTTGTGGGACTGGTGCTTCTTTTGGCCTTGATGGTGGTTGTGACTTCTTCTGATATCTATAAATTGGTCATGGGAGTTGTCGGAAAATGACGAATGCAAAAACACAGCTGTTTGCCGTGCTTGGGCACCCCATAGAGCACACCTTGTCTCCTCAGCTGCACAGCAAGTTGCTTGAAATCAGCGGCTATAATGGCATTTATATTGCATTTCATACAACGCAGGTAGAGTTATCCGCAGATGTGGCCTTTTTATCTAGGAGGGCTAGAGGATTTAACTGCACCCTGCCTCACAAGCAAGCCATTATTCCGCTACTTGAGGAGATAGATGAGGCGGCAAAATTTTGCGGCAGTGTGAATACCGTGCTATGCGACGAAGGCAAGCTCTACGGGACCAGTACGGACGGCGCAGGGCTTATGCGCGCGCTTGGTGCAGAAGATATGGCACCCCATGGTAAACGGGTGCTGATTACCGGCGCAGGCGGCGTAGCGAGGGTGGCGGCGTATGAATGTGCGCTTGTCGGAGCGGAGATTACCATCGCTGCAAGGCGCAAAGAGTCTGCTCTTTCACTCTGCTACGACGTAATGGGTAGCATCAAGGGGGCAAAGGCCACGGCATGTGGCTTAGAGAATATTGTAGGCACATATGACCTATTCATACAATGCACACCGGTTGGGATGTATCCGAATGTAAATCAAATGCCGGTGGATGAAAAAACGGCTCGCAGTATACCACTTGTATTCGACACCATATACAACCCCTACTGTACGCAATTATTGCAGACTGCCAAAGTAGCCGGGGCGAAGGTGGCAAATGGTCTTGGTATGCTAATTTATCAGGGTGTTGCCGCCCAAGAAATATGGACAGGCCATCGCTTTTTGGACAAAGATATAAAGGAGATTGCAAAAAGCTTATGAGAAGAATTGCTTTGATTGGGTTTATGGGATGCGGAAAAACGACTGTGGGTCAATTGATATCTGAAGAGCAACAGATTGCCCTTCTGGATACCGATGCGCTGGTCGCTGAAAAAACAGGGATGAATATTGCAGAACTATTTGGAAAGTACGGCGAGGCATATTTTCGGCAAACAGAGCATGAGGTGTTAGAAGAAATATCAAAAATGCAGGATGTGGTTGTGTCTACCGGTGGCGGCATTGTACTTAATAGTGAAAATAGGGAGCTATTAAAAGCCCAGTTTACGGTCTTTTTTCTTCATCTTCCTATTGAGGTGATGATAGATAGGATTCAGGGGGATACCTCACGTCCCGTGGCTGCCGGCAAGAGCACGCAAGAATTGAAAGCGGTATATTACAGCAGGTTGCCATTATACATAGAAACTGCAGATTATATTGTATCACCTAAGGATAATACCTCCGAAGAGGCATGCAAGATAATGAAAGAATTATTGGTTTGTGAGTTTAGCTTTTTAGAGAATAATTTCATTGGCGGAGAAAAATCATGAAAACATTAAGCGTTAATATTCCCGAAAAGGAATACGACATTATTATTGAAAAAGGCTGTATTGCCAAAACGGGCGAATATATCAAAGCACGGTTTAGTAAAGGGAAATGCGCACTAATCACGGATGAAAACGTCGGCGCACTTTATGCAGATGCCGTTATAAAAAGTTTGCGTGCAAAGGGCTTTGAGGTATTTCTTTTTGCGATAAAGCCCGGAGAGCCCTCAAAAAGCATGGAGACCTTACAGCAGATATGTGCATTTTTGGCTTGCAGTGGCATAAACCGCGGCGATTTTCTGGTAGTCCTTGGTGGCGGCGTGACCGGTGATATTGCAGGCTTTGCCGCTTCGGTATTTTTGCGTGGTATTCCCTTTGTGCAAATTCCTACTTCCCTCTTAGCGCAGATAGACTCATCGGTAGGGGGAAAGGTGGCGGCGGATATTCCCGAGGGAAAGAACCTTGTGGGGAGTTTTCATCATCCTTCCTTAGTGCTAATCGATCCGGACGTGCTCCATACACTGCCGAGGATGTATTTTGAAGATGGGATGGCAGAGGCAATTAAATACGGTTGTATTAAGGATGCTTCTCTCTTTTCGTTTTTACTTGAGTCGGAGGAAAATACGCTATGGGAGCATATGGAAGAGGTTATATTCACCTGCGTGAATATTAAGCGACAGGTGGTGGAAATGGATGAAAAGGACAAGGGTGAGCGAATGCTACTCAACTTTGGGCATACCGCAGGTCATGGGATTGAAAAGTTTTATCATTATGAGGGAATTGCTCATGGGCAGGCAATTGCCATGGGCATAGCACTCTTTACACAAAAAAGTGAAAAAATAGGGTTTACCGCGGCTGGTACATATGAAAAGCTTTTGACAGTGCTAAAAAAATATTCTCTGCCGAGTAAGGTTCCGGAGGAAGTTGTGCCACAGCTTGCCTTGCTATGCGCAGGGGACAAAAAGAACATTGGGAAAACCATCCATTTGATACTCATAAGCAAAATTGGATGTGGGTGCCTGTATCCCATTGAATATTCTGAGTTTGAGGAGTTTTTAAAATAAATGAACATTGAATTAATGCCGAAACGATTAGAGGGGAGCGTTTCTGTGCCGGCTTCTAAAAGCTGTATGCACAGAGGTATTATTTGTGCTGCGCTCTGCGCTGGGACAAGCGAGATTTCGCCTAGCGTCTTATCCGCGGATATTGAGGCTACCTTGGCAGCCGTAGAAGCCTTGGGTGCCAAAGTGCAAATTGAGGAAGAGAAAATTATCATTCGGGGAATTGCTAGTACGCCTGTGCAAGGCGTAACCATTGATGCGCATGAATCCGGCTCTACCCTGCGATTTTTGATCCCCATTGCATGCGCTTTGGGGGTCTGCGCCGAGTTTATTGGGAGGGGCAAACTACCCGGGAGGCCTATCGGTACTTATGCTAAGCTTTTACCTGCAAAGGGTATTACAATATCCACCAAAGAGGGATTGCCTTTTTCGGTTTCGGGCAAATTGGAATGTGGCTCATACGCTGTGGAAGGGCATATCAGCTCACAGTTCATAACAGGCCTTTTACTTGCTCTGCCGCTGTGCGACGGGCAGAGCATCATTGAAATTACAACAGAGCCGCAGTCCGTGCCCTATATTGATATTACGTTGAGTATCATGGAAAAATTCGGGATTGCATGCATCAATGAGAATTATAGAAAAATAATCGTACCGGCAGGAAAATACCAAAGCACCGCGTATCATGCCGAAAAGGATTGGTCACAAGCTGCATTTTGGCTTGTGGCGGGTGCCATCGGCGATGGGGACATTTGGTGTGAGGGACTCAGTAGCAAGAGCTTTCAAGGGGATCGCGAAATTCTTGATATTTTAAAGCGTTGTGGTGTTAAAGTCGAACACATGGAAGAAAAAGGTATTCGTGCAGTGGGTGGGCAATACGGCGGCATCACAGTGGACGCACGGCATATTCCGGACTTGGTGCCCATCTTGGCAGTACTTGGATCCTTGTGCGACGGTCGGTTTGAAATTATAGGTGCAGAAAGACTACGCATCAAGGAAAGCGACCGTCTTTGTGCCATTGCCACAGAGCTTGGCAAATTGGGTGCCGATATTAAGGAAACGGAGGATGGTCTTATCATTCATGGAAAAAAACAGCTTGAGGGTGGTAAGGTATTTGGACACAACGACCACCGCATTGTGATGGCCCTTGCAGTGGCGGCTACGCGTTGCAAAAACAAAGTTGTCATAGAAGGCGCTGAGGCGGTGAATAAATCATATCCGGAATTCTTCGAGCATTACAGGAGGTTGACAGTATGAGCTCGGTATGGGGAAATCACATCAAGTTATCTATTTTCGGGGAGTCTCACGGCAAGGGAATTGGCGTAGTGATCGATGGACTGCCGGCAGGTTTTAAAATTGATATGGAGGACATTGCGTTTCAGCAAAAGCGCCGTGCACCGGGGAGAGATGCGTATTCGACCCCGCGCGCGGAGATGGACGCACCTCAAATATTATCCGGTATATACAAGGGCCATACCACGGGGGAGCCTCTTTGCGCCTTGATTGCCAATACCAATGTAAAATCAAAAGATTATGCATCGCTATCTTCTGTTTTGCGACCCGGTCACAGCGACTTTGCCGCCTATATTAAATTCAAAGGATTTCATGACCCAAGAGGCGGAGGACATTTTTCGGGAAGGCTGACTGCACCCTTGGTATTTGCCGGCAGTGTATGCCGCCAGCTTTTGATAAAAAAAGGTATTGAGGTGTTTGCGCATATCCATTCCATTCAAAATATTGAAGATGAAACTTTTGATAAGGTTTGTCCAAATATTCCGATGCTTCGCACCATCGCGGGTAAGGATTTTCCTGTCATTAATGAATATGCCGGTGAGCTGATGAAAAAATGCATTGATGAGGCGCGC
>CAZQDP010000045.1:0-19490 GCA_964592375.1 uncultured Eubacteriales bacterium
ACAGGATAAAGTCAATTCATAATTTCCTATTTTGATAATATTATTATAAATATAAAAACTATGGTAATTTTATCAATATTTGGGAACTCCGATAGTTGCAATATGTTTTTGCGCTTGCCGTTTGCGCATAATATCACCGGCTCTCCAATTAAAGCATCATAAAAAGTCTACCTATGCTTTTACTTTGCATGTTATAACACAAACAAAATTTTATTTGGCGAACCAATAAGAAAAAGAAGATGTGCCTCCATTAATAAACACTTCTATTGTTTTTGTATCCCTTAAAATTTCAACCGAATTTATCATTCCAATATATTCGAGAGGTTTCTCTGAATGAATAAGAACTTTATTGTCCTCAATTATTACCAGTTCATCGGTTTTTTTCAATAAAGAAACAACTTCATCCACAGGATAATTGTACAAAACATTGTCTTTTAGCTTTAATTCTCTTGGTATAGTCAGCGCACCGGCATAGTCAACACCGCTATCAAGCTCTTTACCCCAATTATAAAGCCAACCAATCATAATCCTGCGATGCTTATTGTCTATAAAAGTCTGTGGAGCATAGAACTGTGGGCCTGCTTCTGGGGTTTGGAATGATTTTGGAGTAAATCTTTCATTGGAAAAATCGCCAATAACAAACTGTGTTGAATAAGTATCTACACCCATTTTTGAAAACAATAGAATATACTTATCGCCAAGTGGAAAAAAATCCGGACATTCTAAGACTGCACCATATTTGTCAGACTGAAACAAAACCCCCACATATTCCCAGCTCAATAAGTTAAGAGATTTGTATAAAAGAATCTTTCCAATACCTGATTTGCCAGAACCAACGACCATATAAAAAATGTCATTGATTTTTATTACCTTTGGATCTCTAAAATCAGCACTGCCATCTTCGGGGAAATGTGAAATAACTGGATTGTTTATATATTTTTTAAAATGCATTCCATCATCGCTGATTGCTACCGACTGTGTTTGACCAAGCTCATTTGAAACAGAAGTGTAGAACAAATATAGCTTACCATCTTTTTCTATTGCACTTCCCGAGTAACAACCTCCACTATTCTCATATGGCTTATCCGGAAATAGGGCTATGGGCAACTCTTCCCAATGTAATAGGTCGTTGCTTACTGCATGACCCCAGTGCATTTGCCCCCATTTAGGAGAGAAGGGATAATGTTGAAAAAATGCATGATATTGTCCATTAAAATAAACCAACCCATTTGGGTCGTTAATCCATCCTTTTTGTGGTTCAAAATGATATTCAAGTCTTTTTGGCATGTTGAAACCCTCCAAATTACCTTTATGAATATTGGCACCAACGGAAGTTCCGCTACAAATAAACCGATTTGTAATAACAGTTTTTTTATTTCTTAATATGGAAAAATGATGTCTTTTACAAGTTTTTTAGTGATGTCCGTACTTTGCACGAGTGATATTATACGTTATCGCTCATCATGATATTTTGCAATGAATTGCAAAGTGATATAATATTTGCCTTTTCACTGCCCAAAGGGTAATAATGCCGATGGAGCAGATATCACTCCCCAACGATAATGATCACTTGCCGAAGAGCATGTATCATTGAAAAAAGCCCGTTCCAAAAAACGAGCTTATTGATTGGTCGTTGTAATTACATCCGTTGTTATAAAAATAAGTCAAATTATCAATAAAAAACAAGAACATATCGCAACTTAAACTTTTCATCTCTTATTCTCCTTTGCGGTTTTCACAGATGAGATTGAAAGTCTGCGAATTGCACCGCATTTTCGCTGTATATTCTTATATGCTTCTTCGTTTATGTATTTTGTTTCAAATAATAATTCAAGCCAATACTCTGTTTCAAAGCATTCTTTTAGAGCTATTTCAAGCTTTGAGATAAAATCGTTTTTGCCTTGTGCGTAATTAGCCTCGTGAATATTAGCACCAATCGATGTACCACTGCGGATGAGTTGATTTGTCATTATGCTCTCTTTGCGTGCTTGTTTTATTTCTTAGCATAAGAATATAATTTCTTTTGCAAATTCTTTTGATTTTTCTCTTAAAATACTTTTCCCCATTTCCATGACCTACTTTGGAACATTATAATATAAAGTTTTACGACTTTCAAGTTTTTAGTGATATTCATGCAAGCACGAGTGATATTGAAAACATCGTTTCCAGTGATATTATATTTGCTCTATTGTCTGCAGACAATATCACTCACCATAGGTTAATATCACTACGAAAGTAATATCGCTTGCCTCAATGCAAATATAGTTGAAAACCGCCGACAAAAGTCGACGGTTTTCTGGTGAGCCATCCGCGATTCGAACGCGGGACACCCTGCTTAAAAGGCAGGTGCTCTGCCGACTGAGCTAATGGCCCATGTATGGCTGGGATGGATGGATTCGAACCATCGGAATGCAGGAGTCAAAGTCCTGTGCCTTACCACTTGGCTACATCCCAACACTGTAAGGGGATTATGGGGTGGATAATCGGGTTCGAACCGACGACCCCCAGAGCCACATTCTGGTGCTCTAACCAACTGAGCTATACCCACCATAATTTAAAGGCAATACACAATCCATCATCAAAAATATGTGGCGCGCCTGAAGAGATTCGAACTCCTGACCCACTGCTTAGAAGGCAGTTGCTCTATCCTACTGAGCTACAGGCGCATAATCTTGGAGCGGGTGATGGGAATCGAACCCACGCGATCAGCTTGGAAGGCTGAAGTTCTGCCACTGAACTACACCCGCACACAAAAAATAGCTGACGATAAAGTATTATAGCAGTCCCAGAGATATTTGTCAATACATTTTTTTGCAAAAAAGCGTTATTTCCGGTTATCTCGCTACTTTTTTCATATAAATATCATTTTTTGACCATAAAAAAGCAAATTTACTGTTCATCCTGCCAAATGCATGCAAAATTATTCTATCTATCCTCCCTAAAATAAGGAAGGCTCAGACTGCCGGGGGCTGCATTTTTCCGACTTTTTCCCATGGAGATAATGACCAAAGCGGCAATGGTTGCGATGTAGGGAGCCATATTAATAATATATTGAGAGATGGGCAAATTATATTTTTGCAGATACAATCCCAAAATATCCATCACGCCGAAAAAGATAACCGCAGGAATAGCCTTATAGGGACTCCAGCCGGCTACGATGACGAGGGCCACCGCAATCCAGCCTCTGCCTGCCGTCACATTGTCTTGCCAGGTGGGTATGCGAACCATGGACAAATATGCACCACCAAGACCACAAAGCATTCCGCCCATCATAATATTCACATATTTATATAAATTAATGCTAATGCCGGAGGCATCCGCACTGGCCGGATTTTCACCCACCGCACGCAAATTGAGCCCAAACTTCGTTTTACCGATATAAATACCTGCTAAAATGGACACCAAAATAGCACCATATACAAAAAAATTATGTTCAAATAATGCCGGCCCAATATACGGAATATCCGCCAAGAGAGGAATTTTCACCGGTCGAAACCAAGAGGTCACACTAACCGGTAGCCTGGTGCCGATAAGCCGCGTACCCACAAATCCGGAAAGTCCGACTCCCAGCGTAGTGAGTGCAAGCCCGGTCACGACCTGATTGGCACGCAGTGTAACGGTAAGTACAGCAAAAAGCAAAGACCCAAGCATGCCAGCTCCGGCCGCTGCCAAAAGGCCCAGCAGAGGGTTTCCGGTCGCATATGAGACCAAAAATCCCATCATGGCGCCCATCGTCATAAGCCCCTCCACGCCAAGGTTTAAATTGCCTGCTTTTTCTGTGAGGATTTCTCCCACCACAGCCAAAAGCAACGGTGTCCCCGCCTCTATGGCCGCTGTGAGCAGCAGGAATAACTCCGCCATGTATACTCATCCTTTCGATTGTGCTATCTTTTTCCATTCGGGCAGACTGCCTTGCATTTTACCAATATTTCCTGTCTAGGCTTCGGTATTGTATGGCTTCGGCCAAATGCTCTACAGCAATATTTTCGGCTTCCTCTAAGTCCGCAATGGTTCTTGCCACTTTAATAATTCTGGAATACGCTCTTGCCGATAACCCTAATTTATCAAAGGCGGCCTTGATGAGCGCCTTTTCATTTTCGCCAAGCCTGCAGTATTTTGCAATCTGCTGTGCCTTGAGCTGAGAATTGGAATATATACCGATATCCTGATATCGCATAAGCTGAATTTTTCTTGCTTTATTGACCCGCAAGCGGATTACCTCGGAACTCTCCGGCTGTTCCTGCCCAGAGAGCTGGGAATATTCCACTGGTGGCACCTCGATGTGCATATCCATTCGATCTAGCAAGGGGCCACTGATTTTACTCAAATACTTTTGAACCTGCGACATACTGCAGGTGCATCCTCTTTTAGGATCTCCCAAATAGCCGCATTTGCAGGGATTCATCGCTGAAACCAGCATAAAATTGCAGGGATAGGTAACACTTGCCTGCACTCTGGATATGGTGATACTGCCTTCTTCCAAGGGTTGGCGCAAAATTTCCAGCGCATCTTTTTTAAACTCCGGCAGTTCATCTAAAAAAAGTACCCCATTATGCGCAAGACTTACTTCCCCCGGCCTTGGCATCTTGCCGCCTCCGGTCAGACTGATGGTGGATACCGTATGGTGCGGTGCACGAAAAGGTCTGTTGGTAATCAGTGGCGTGTTGTCCGGCAGTATTCCTGCCGTGGAGTGAATTTTTGTAACCTCCAGTGCTTCTTCAAAGGAAAGCTCCGGTAGGATGGAGGGAAGTCGCTGGGCAAGCATTGTTTTTCCTGAGCCCGGCGTACCGATCATAATACAATTGTGCCCCCCTGCCGCCGCAATCTCGAGGGCCCTTTTGGCATTGGTTTGCCCTTTAACATCTGCAAAATCCAGTGCATGCTCGGGCTTTGCACTAAAAATCGCCTCCACATCCACATGGCAAGGCGTGATGGGCGAAGTTCCGGTTAAATGTGCGATAACACTATGTAAATCCTTGGCGCCGTAAACATCAATCCCTCTGACAATGGCTGCCTCCTCTTCATTGCAAAGAGGCAAAATCAGCTTTGTAAACCCTGCTTGCCTCGCCGCGATGACCATGGGCAAAATGCCATAGACCTCTCGCAGTTCGCCGCCTAGGGAAAGCTCTCCCAAAAAAGCATAGTCATCAATCTGCGCTTCCATTTGCCCGGAGGCAATGAGCACCGCCATGGCAATGGGCAGATCGAAGCCAGGTCCTTCTTTTTTAATATTACCGGGTGCCAAATTAATGGTTACCCTTCTGAGGGGAAAATCAAAGCCACAATTGATAATGGCAGATCGAACCCTTTCCTTGGATTCCTTTACAGCCGTATCCGGCAGGCCGACAATATCAAAAGACGGTAGCCCCAGCGCAACATCGCCCTCTGCCTGTATCATATATCCATCTATCCCCTGCAATCCGCAGGAATTCACCTGGGACAACATCCACCCTGCCTCCTTTGCTTCTGCTATTGGAAGTGCATTTTACTGCTGACTAATCGCATCTATTGCCGCACTTAGTTGCACATCCTTGCTTTGTTCTATACTGCCAATATTGGTGTCCTTCAGTGACTCCGGCAAATCGATTGCAATATCGGGCGAAATGCCCACACCATGGATGCACTCTCCCAATGGGGAAAGCCATCTGCTGGTAGTCATATATAGTGCACTGCTTCCGTTTTCATCTGCCGAAATGGGCAGTACGCTTTGTACGACTCCTTTGCCATAGCTCTTCGTACCCACAATGGTTGCCTTATGATAATCCTTCATGGCGGCGGCCAGTACCTCGGAAGCTGACGCACTGCCTTCATTCATTAAAATAGCAATGGGTATATCCAGACTGCTTTCATCTGAATAAAAATTATCCTTTTTCCCATCCTTATATTCAAAGGAAACCAAAAGACCCTTTGGAAGCAGCATATCTGCGATGTTTTTACACGCATCAAATACGCCGCCCGGATTGTTGCGAAGATCAATGACAAGTCGTGACATTCCCGTGCTCTTTAGCGCCTCTAGTGCAGTTTTAAACTCTTCATCGGTGCCATTGTCAAACTTCGTAAGTCGAATATAGCCAACGCCGTTTTCCAGCATTTTGTATTTTACGGTTTTGATTACAATTTTTTGCCGCTTCAGCACAAGCTCCGTGTCCTGTGCAACGCCGCTCTTGCGGATGAGTAGCACAATATCCTGCCCAATTTCCTGCACACTGCCTCTCATCAGCTTGATTGCCTCGGGGTAATTCTCCATGGATACCGCAATGCCGTTCACCTTCAGAATTTTATCTCCCGTGCCGATACCGGCCACAGCGGCCGGTGTGTCTTCAATGGGCGCTATGACTGTAATTAAATTATCCTTCGAATCGATGGACACCTCCACACCAATTCCGGTATACTCGCCGTCAAAACCTCCGATTAGCTCGGAAAAACTTTCTTCATTTAAATAATAGCTGTAATCATCTTCTAATGCACTCATCATGCCCGAAATGGCCGCATCACGAATTGTTTTTTCATCTACTTCTTTGTAAAATGATTGTGCAATCAACTGCTCCGCGCGCGATATGCTGCCACCGCCAGTCCCAAGTACATACGGAAGTACATATCCACAGACAACCGCAGTAATTCCTGCGCTGAGCACTGCTGTAATCACCATAGCGGCAATAATTTTTTTATTTTTAAACATGTAAATTCATTCCTTTTGCTACCTTCATTTAGCCACGACAAATGTTCTGTTCTCTATTTGGCCCTATCCCTATCATCACAACAGGTGTGCCGGTGAGCTCTTCAATTCTGGCAATGTATTTTTTCGCGTTTTCCGGCAGATCATCAAATTTTCTCACGCCGCTGATATCGCCCTCCCAACCGGAAAACTCTTCATATACCGGCTCGCAGCCTTCAAGATCCTCGATGCTGGCAGGAAAATCGGAGATTAATTTGCCATCCTTCCGATAAGCCACACATATTTTCAATGTTCCAATATCGGATATTGTATCGATTTTATTGATTACAAGCCCTGTTAAGCTACTTGTGCGAACAGAATAACATAATATCACCGTATCAAGCCATCCACACCTGCGAGGTCTGCCCGTTGTGGTGCCATATTCGCCGCCACGCTCTCTAATGAGTTCTCCTGTTTCATCAAACAGCTCTGTTGGAAAAGGTCCTTTGCCCACACGAGTGGTATACGCCTTCGCAATGCCAATGCATTCCTGAATTGCAGCAGGGCCAATCCCACTGCCGATACACACCCCTCCGGAAATTGGGTGAGAGGAGGTGACATATGGATATGTACCCAAATCAAGATCCAGCAGTGTGCCTTGAGCACCCTCAAATAGTACATTTTTGCCAGCTTTTACGGCATCATATAAAATAGGAGTCGTATCCTTTACATATTTTTTCAGGCGCTTTCCATAAGCAAGATATTCCTCAATAATGGCCTCTGCGTCCACAGCCTGTCCATCGTAGAGCAGGGTAATAATACGATTTTTGATCTGTACATTTCTTTTTGTTTTCTCAACAAACCGCTCTGTGCAAAGCAGGTCGCTCATGCGTATCCCAATACGCTCTGCTTTATCCATATAGCAAGGTCCGATGCCTCTTTTGGTCGTACCGATATCTTCATTTTTACGCGCCTTTTCACTGAGTCCATCCAGTTCAATATGATAAGGCATAATCACATGGGCTCTGAGGTCAATCATCAGGTTTGCCGTTGATATGCCTTTGGATTCCAGCATATCGAGCTCCCCGAGTAGCACCTTGGGGTCTATGACGGTACCATTGCCAATGATACAAAGTGTTTCGGGATTAAGTATGCCGGAAGGTGTGAGATGCAGCTTGTACTGCACACCATTGGCTTCCACCGTATGACCTGCATTATTTCCCCCTTGGCTTCTCACTACCACCTGTGCATCTGCAGCCAATATATCCGTAATCTTTCCTTTTCCTTCATCTCCCCATTGGGCACCTACCAATACCTTCGTTGCCAAAATAATAACCTCCAATTCATTTATTGAAGCATAGAATAACACCTGCGCAAAGCCTTGTATGCGCAGTAAACATTTTTCAATGCCCTTTTTTTATTTGTCTGCAAGATAGCCATTGAGCTTTTGAACCAGTTCATCGACGTCTACGCCGTGTACCATACATGCCTGCTCAATGGATTCGCCACTGGCGGAAGGACAGCCAAGACAGTGCATTCCGATTTCAAGAAAAAATGGTGCAGTCCCTGCATCCATACGAAGTACATCCGCTATAATTGTTTGTTTTGTCACCTGTGCCATAACTTCTTCATCCTTTCGTTGTGCCAAAGGCACAAATCGCATATTGCCAACACCAAAATACGCTTTCATTTTGGTATTATACCATCATATTATAACCAATTATGCATTTAATTGCAATAGTCAACATACATTTTTATCATTTCTAATATATATAGAATATATTCTAGTGCAAATGGAGCAGAGCCAAGGTAGCTTTCATTGCACAAAAGGGAATACATAAAAAGAAAATTGTAAAGGATGGATTCTAAAATGCATGCATACATCACCTTAAATGAAAAAGCTCCTTCATTTTTAAACAGCAAATGGCTTCTGTGGATGTTTCGGGAGCGATATACCATGTTTACCTATCAAAATGGCATACAGGTTCGTTGCGCTCAGTTGCCCTTTAGTGAGCATGAACTCATGGTTTTGCCGACAAAGAGCATTAAAAGAGCGCTGACCCGTTGCTTTACAAATTTAAAGAAAGATAATGTACATACCTTGCTACTGTGCGCCGAGCTTCGCAGTCTGGATTATTTGCCTAGTTTATGTGCTTCTTTTGGATTTAAGGTGTTATCCGGAGAATCCTTGCACGAGGTGGTTCTTCCCGAAGTCTTGCGCCTTCTTACGAAGGAATGGAGCGTCAATTTACAGGAAGAAAAAATTACGCTCTCTACCACTTATGGTAGTGCACTCAAGGCAGCTGTGGCAGTAAAGGATATGGTACGCAACATAGCCATTGCAGGCGGAGGCGATTATCTGCCAATTGCAGACACCCTCATGGAAAATTACGGCGTTCCTGTGCAAATCACCAAAAAGGCTGGTCCGGGCATCTTGCTTCACATGGGCGGCACGTTGCCGCTTTTGCAAAAAAAATGCAGAGTCATTGACTTTACGGAGCGACTTGGCAGCCATTTCTATACCATAGTATTCCACTGCCCTGATTTTCCTGCGGTTTTTGACAATCCCACCTTAGGCTTTCCCGAAGCCATATGGCTCCTTGACCTGCTCTATCCCGGTCTTTCTCCAAAGGAGGCATATGCCAAATCGGGCTATTCCATTCGTATCGTGTAATGATGTTTTCTTCACTTTAAAAGCACTGCCCACAGAAAATGAGGCAGTGCTTTTTATTGTATATACTTTTATTTAAAAACAATATAATCTCTCTTCGTGTTTTTAAGACAGCCTATCAATCAGTTCTAGTATGCGCTGTGCTTCCTCTTCACTTGCGCTGTAAATAATAAAGTAAATTCCTTGCCCACCCAATCTTTTGATGGCCCTTTCAATCGATTCAAGCTTTGAATCGATATCTCCACCCAAAGCAATCCATACGGATTTACCTGCCCTGCGCACTTTTTCGTAAATATCGAGCCATTCATCCTTCAGTAAATATCCGCCCGCAGCAGTGCCGGGGGTAAATTGTAATGCACCCAAATCAGGAATTTTCAAAATGGAGTCCAGATGACGAATGGCTTCCGGGCCGTCTAAATGGAACAGGGTGTTATCAAGCCTTGCGCATTGGCGCACAAGATATGGCTGGCAAAATTCATCAAATTGAGAAGGCGACATGACATTGTTGAAATCACATTGTACCTTTGCGGTTTTACCCGGCCCCCAGATGAAAAACGCGGTGTAAAAGCTTCCGCCCTCTTCGTCCTTTAGTTCCTCATAAAAAAGGTCGTAGCATTTAAAAAATACATCCTCCAGCGCTTCCATATGCCGATGTACATCTTCCGGATAGTCTATGATGTCATAACAAAAGTTCATGGGGCCTCTCATGGCCGATAGAATATCAATGCCCTCTAAAAGATCCGGTATGGCAAAGGGAGTGCCCTTCGGTGCTATTTTTTTTGCTTGGCGGAACATATCAAGGTGAGCACGGAGCCAAGGGCTTTGCGGATCGAAAACCGGCAACTTACTATAATCCTCCATGCATTCGGTATACCATACCGTATCCGGCTTGAATATGGGCTCAGAGTCTAAATAAAGCGCAAGTGAACCAGGCCCTAAATTGAGATCAATGTACGGATACCCTTCTGCAAGATCATAATTCAAATTATTAAAATAGTGCAGATTTTTTTCTACAATTTTCTCTACGTTCATATAGCGTTCACGCTCATCCTCAATATTCCATGCGTAGGGAGGATATCCCTCTGTTTTGCGTGCAGCGATATACACAATGGGCTTTTTATTTTCGCCCTTCCACCATAGCTTTAGGTTGTTTTTTGTTTCCTGCCAGTTGCTTTTATAAATCATAAAGCTCCTCCTTGCCGTTACCTACCAAAATCAAAGCAGTGCATCAAAACATCGCAAGCACCACCATGTCTTCTTTATTATAATCCATTATGCAAAACAAAACTGCCAATTTATTCGGTTTTATTTGTATTATCTTCGGTTTTACTTCGATACGCCATGGGAGAACATCCCATGGACTTTTTAAACGACTTATTAAAATATGATTGGCTGTTGAAGCCTGTTTCCATGGCAATATCGGTAATATGCGCCGCACAGGTGCGAAGTAGACGGCAAGCCTGGCTGATACGAACGCATTCTATATATTCAAAAACAGATTTTCCCATCATACGCTTAAAATACGATGAAAAATACGTTCTGTTCATCAGCGCTTTTTTGGATAACTGCTCTAAGGTAATGGGTTCATCATAATGGGCGTGGATGAACTCAACTGCATCTCTGATTTTATCATAGGATTTTCGAAACTGCACCACATTCTCGCCTATGGCATCCTGCGCTTTAAAATGCCGATATAACATCGCCAGCAAATACAGCAGCATTGCCTTGATCACAAGCGGATACCCCTCCTGCTTCTCCTGCCATTCCTTTTCCAGTTTTTCCACAATGCTCCGAAGCTCATCATAATACGGCTGGCAGGTTTTTATGCAATTTGAAAAATACAGATTGCGATTAAAAAACGGCTTGAGATAATCATAATCCATGGGGTGATCTTTCCAAACAAAGGATGGGTCAAATACAATGACCAGCATGGTAAGCGCATCTTCAGAAAACGCCATATGATGTTCTAAATTATTAATGACATACATCTGTCCGGGCAGAGCGGTATATCGCCTATCCTCTATGACATTAACCCCCTTGCCGCTGAGGATGAAATTAATTTCAAGGCAGTCGTGAAAATGCAGTTCATCGTTTAATTTTTCAGGCACTGTAACGTGAAACATATTAAATGGAAATCCCTCTGAAAGCGCAATCATGTCTTTTCTGAAACTCACGGATGATCACCCCGGCTATTCAAAATAGGAAGAAAGCGCTTCCCTGCTGTTTGTATATTGACTGCAAACGCATTCCTCTTTTCTCAAAAGTAACACAAAATGCGCCAAAAGTCAATGCCCCCACGCTTGCTTGGTTATTTATGCACCCGATGCCTTTCATGTTGTTAATCCTTTTGTGTCTTGCCGAATAAACACACATTTGTTCATTGATTTTCTAAATAAACTATGGTAGTATGGTACCGCAACCAATTGGTAGCATTTTATCGAAAGGATGGAAGAAACTGATGCAAATTACGCCAACAAAAAAACAAATGGAATTTCTCAGCTGGGAGTTGGGCGTATTCTTTCACTTTGGAATTCGCACCTTTTACGAAGGGCACAAAGACTGGGACATGCAGCCGATGTCGCTTGAAGGATTTATACCGCAATCGCTCAGCTGCGAGCAGTGGATAAAAACCATTCACGAGGCGGGCGCAAAATATGCTGTGTTTGTGGCCAAGCATCACGATGGCTTTGCAAACTGGCCCTCCAAGTACACGCAGTATTCGGTAGCCAATACCCCATGGAAAGATGGCAAAGGCGATGTGGTTGCAGAATTTGTATCGGCCTGCAGGCAGTATGATATAAAGGTGGGGATCTACTATTCACCTGCAGAGTTTGATATGAAAGATGCAAAAAAAACCGATAAGCAGTATGACGATTATTTTATCAATCAAATTGCAGAGCTGCTGACTGGCTACGGAAAAATTGATTATCTGTGGTTTGACGGTTGCGGTTCAGAGGGGCATGTATATGATACCGTTCGTATTATTGGAAAGATACGACAAATGCAGCCTGAACTATTGATATTTAATATGTGGGATCCGGATACGCGCTGGATAGGCAATGAAGATGGCTTCGCCCCACTGCCGAATTTTAACATTGTGGATTCGGTGGATTTTTCCGTTTTGAGCAATGAACGGGATATCATGCAAGAAAAGCTGTACCTGCCGGGTGAATGTGACTGCAGATTGCGGTGGAAAAACTGGTTCTACTCAGGCCACGATGCCAACACCATCAAAACATTGGATCAGCTGATGGGGTTGTACTATTTGTCGGTTGGCAGAGGTGCCAATCTACTCATCAATATCGGGCCCGACAGACGAGGATTACTGCCGGCTGAGGATGCACAACGGATATTGGAATTTGGTAGTGAAATTAAAAGGCGCTTTTCAAATCCGGTAGCAGTTGGAAAATTCGCAAAAAAAAGCATTGATCACAAATATTTTTTGGCACTGGATGATTTTACACTGATTAATCATCTAATTTTGAAGGAAGATATTTCCTTCGGTGATGGTGTGCTCAAATATAGAATTCTTATAAAAACCAGCGGCACACGCAAATATGTCACTGTATTTGAAGGTGCCAATATTGGCCATAAGGCCATCTGCCAGTTTCCTGCTGTGCATACCAATGAGGTGGTGGTGGAAATTTTAGAGGCAGAAAATGATTATGGAATTACCGAAATCAAAGCCTTTTATGTGCAGTAGCGATGCCATAAAAACAAGCCCAGGTGTAGCTGTTTTTTTGCAACCTTCTAAAAATTTAAGCCCATAATTGTATGCCCATTTGTAATTGGTTCGCCAAGCACTCGGATATATTATACCGAAATTTTATGCGCTTTGCTTCTTTGCAAAATGGTGGAATTGACAAGCAGTATATGCGCATGGTATAATGTCCGCAAGCGGACATTATACGTTTATTTAAGTCCCTTTTCTTGCCGCCTGCGGCCGGCAACCGAAAAGGATGACAATTATACCATAAAAGAAGGAATGTACATGCTCATCAGGGAACGGACATGCCAAAACGAACATCTCATCTTATCTCCCTTTGCCTCCTTTTCAGATGCGACTTTGGGCAGAGCGGTATATGAGCGGCCATGCGATATCAGAGTGGAATATCAACGAGACAGAGATAGGATTATCCATTCCAAATCCTTTCGGCGCTTAAAGCATAAAACACAGGTGTTTATCACGCCCGAGGGAGATCATTATCGCACCCGTCTGACTCATACGCTGGAGGTGTCCCAGATTGCCAGAACCATTGCCAGAAGCCTCCGCCTTAACGAGGATTTAACCGAAGCCATCGCACTTGGGCATGATCTTGGGCATACCCCTTTTGGTCATGCCGGCGAAAGAGCAATTGGCCGCATTTATCCCCCGGGCTTTTCTCATAATGAGCAAAGCTTACGGGTTGTGGATGTTTTGGAGGACAATAAGGGGCTGAATCTCACCGCCGAGGTAAGAGATGGCATTGTCCATCACACAGGCCCTGTTCATCCCTCGACCTTAGAAGGTCAAATCGTACGGTTTGCAGATAAATTTGCATATATCAACCATGATATTGACGATGCACTGCGAGGAGACATTATCAAAAGCGAGGATTTGCCGGGTGCGTGCATTGCAGTGTTGGGTGAGAGGCACTCACGGCGGATTGATACCTTAATTGGTGATTTAATCCGCGAAAGCCTTGATAAGCCTGTCATTGCTATGTCGAGGCGTGTATCGGATGCCATGTATGGCCTTCGAAGCTTTATGTTTGAAAATGTATATATTGGCTCTGTGGCCAAAACCCAAGAAGAAAAGGCAGAAAACATCCTGCTGATGCTCTATCAATATTTTCGAGATAATCCTACCAATCTTCCGACTTCGGAAAGAACCATGATTGATGAGTATGGCGTGGATAGAATTGTGTGTGATTATGTTGCCGGAATGACGGATCGATATGCCATATACATGTTCGGCCAAATTTTCATTCCCGAGTCATGGCAAATTAAATAGAGATTGCATAAATCAAACCATAAAAGCTTTTATTTTGAACACTTTTATGGTTTTTTTGTTGGATTTTTCAGCAGCCTGCCATGCTAAACTGCTGCCCTTTTTCTTGTTCTGTCGCTTTTGACCGAATGTGCAAATATTTCGGCTCAAAATGTAAAGACATCCTGATGATTTGTGTTATACTAAACTCAATAAGTAATGTAAGGAGGATGCTATCATGAGCAGACGAGACGATTTTCATAAAGCCATCAAAGGAGAAACACCACTCGCGCCATTATATCATTTATCACTTTGTGATGCAAAGAAAAAACAGCTGCAAGACTTACGGCAGGTGGAAGACTATATATCTTATTACAATCTGCCCTTTGTACATATACCAATTTTAACATCCACGGCTCCCATTGATTTCTCCTCTTATTTCCAGGGACTGCAGTCGCCGGATTTTATCGATGAATATGGCGTAGGCCATATTCAAGGCAGTATGGAGCATTTTTCGAAAATGATCTCCCCTATGCAAAATTTTGATACCCCTTCGCAGGTGCAAGAATTTCCCCTGCCGGATATTTTAGCATCTTACCGTTGGGAGGGCTATGCCCAGAAGGTAGCCCTTGCAAAGAGCCAAGATAAGATTACCATGGCCGGCACCGTTGATATTTTCGAACGCAGCTGGTATCTACGCGGGCTTGAAAATATGCTAATGGATTTTATAACTGATGAAGCCATGGCGATGGCATGCCTTGAAAGAACCTTCAAGCTTCGCCTTGAGCAGGCTAAACGCTTTGCCGCCATGGGCATTGATATCATTGTATTTGGGGATGATGTTGGCACAGAACGAGGCATGATGATGGCTCCCAACATTTGGCGCAAATTAATAAAGCCGCTTCTGAAAGAATGTATCGCCGCTGCCAAAAGCGCCAATCCCCATGTGCTGATTTATTATCATTCGGATGGCAATATAGAAGAAATCATTCCGGAGCTCATTGAAGTGGGAATTGATATTCTCAATCCGGTGCAGCCCGAGTGCATGGATCATAAAAAAATATATGAAATGTACCATCATGACATTAGCTTTTTTGGCATGGTGGGCACGCAAACCACCATGCCCTTTGGAAGCAGTGAGGATGTGCGCGTATTCGTTACCGATCTGCTAAACATGTCGGGCGGTGGCAGGCGGCTAATTATTGCGCCCACGCATTTAATTGAGCCTGAGGTGCCACTTGAAAATTTGGATGCCTTTGTGCAAACCGTGCAGCAGTGGAATAATATATAGGAGGGCTATGAAAATGAGCAGTATTGCCATGCGGCTTATTTCCTCTTTGGAAAAGGTGTTTATCGAGGATAGCATAGACAGTAAAGAAGAATGGACTCACGCCTCTATGCTGCAAAATGAGGTTTATTCATTTCAAGTGGCACTAACGCAGACCGATATTGCCGTAAGGAGCAAAACTCCGGCATACTTTCAAATTCATTCATCTCTATCTGAATATATCTCCGTGTATCAGGTAGGTCTTGTTCCCTCACAGATGCCTGTATATCGCAATGGGTATGATGCGCACTATATCAAGACCACACCGGGGCTATATCCCGATCCGCTCTATGCAATCAAAGAAGGCGAGGAATTTTTCATTCCGTCGGGCGGACTTTGCAGCCTATGGATCATGGTAGACGGTCATACCATCCTCCCCGCTGGCCGGCATACCATTGATGTCATAATAGTTACCGAAGATAAAACGGAAGTGGCGCGTCAATGCTTTACAATAGAGGTTGTAGATGCCGCCTTGCCACCGCAAACCATGCTTGTTACCCAATGGCTCCACTGTGATTGTTTATCCACCTATTATCAAACAGAAGTGTTTAGCGAGCGGCACTTTGAGATAATTGAAAACTATATCAAAACCGCTGCAGCGTATGGCATAAATGTCATGCTCACACCGGTATTGACCCCACCCTTAGATACGCAGGTAGGGGGCGAGCGCCCTACTGTTCAATTGGTGGATGTTTATCAAAGCAAAGAAGCCTATTCTTTTGGCTTTGATAAGCTATCGCGTTGGATAAAAATATGCCAAAAGCATGGTATCATGTATTTTGAAATATCTCATTTGTTTACCCAGTGGGGTGCAAAGCATGCACCAAAAGTCATGGCGCATGTAGGTGGCAGCTATCAGCGTATTTTTGGCTGGGAAACCGATGCATTATCAATAGAATATAAAACGTTTTTACAAGCCTTTTTAAAAGCACTCACAGCCTTCATTGAGAATTTGGGGTTGAAAGACAGATTTCTCTTTCACATATCGGATGAACCTTCAAAAGAGCACCTTGATTATTATATGAATGCAAAAGCGATTGTCTCAGATATTCTTAAGGATTATAAAATCATAGATGCCCTGTCTGACTATTCCTTTTATCAAACGGGTGCGGTGAAGCATCCCATCCCGGCCAATAATCATATCGAACCCTTTATTGAAGGTGGGGTAAAGGATTTATGGATGTATTATTGTTGTAGCCAATGCATAGACGTGAGCAATAAGTTTTTTGCCATGCCCTCATATCGAAACAGAATAATTGGCGTACAGTGTTATAAATTTGATATCAAAGGGTTTTTACACTGGGGATATAATTTTTGGTATACACAGTTTTCAAAAAAAGCGGTTAATCCTTTTTTGGTCACAGACGGAGACTTTTTCGCACCCTCAGGCGACCTCTTTTGTGTATATCCCAAAGCGGATGGCACGCCCATTGTATCACTTCGACTGGTCGTATTTCGCGAAGCCTTGCAGGATATGCGCGCGTTTGCATTGGCAGAATCCTTATTCGGCCGCGCAGCGGTGATGGCGCTAATAGAGCAAGAAATGCCAATTACCTTTGCGACCTATCCGCAGCATTTATCCTATTTGCTTATGCTCAGAGAAAAGATAAATCAATTGATAAAAGATGCCATCTGTTAATCGGACTTCGCGCGAAGCGAAAGTGCACCATTTGTAGCGCAAACCCATGGAACGGGCAAAAATATTTTTGGCTCTCTTCGCGGAAGCGAAAGAATGACAGCCATCTATGTGCTTATAAATGGTATCTATTTTTTGATTTCAATTTGTATACTTTGTGTCAAGACATAGATCCGTGCCATGACCTATAACACTTTTCACTTAGTGTGTCAATATGAAGTTGTCAATATCGTACTGTCCCCAATCGACCTATAGGATGTCTTTTATACCGAAACGCAAATAATTTCGGTAAGAAAAGATATATATGGCTCGTTATTTTAGGTTGGATATTGGGTGCGACGTTAATAATTTTGGATTCGACTTTTGGATATGTTCTAAATTTGGTAATAGAACCGATATTTAAATGGGCAAGTGCTGGAACCGACGTTGTGATTAATTAAAGGTTTAGAGATGATTTGCCGGTGATGACATTTTTGGCAATAATACTTAATTTCACTTTTCCTATAATTATTTGCCTAATTGCTTGGATTAAACAAAAACTCATAAAATAAACCGGAGGTACACCCAATGAGATACACATGGTTTGAGGAATACGCAACCTCAAAAAAGGGCGCGTACAAAGAATACAAATCCGAATGGGAAGTCGACCGTTACATGATCCGTGACAAAATGTTCGCCATGCACGGCGGCGATAATAAAGGAAAAGAGATAATCACCCTCAAGCTCGATCCCATGTTTGGACAGTTCCTCCGGGAGCAGTATAAGAGCGATATCGTCCCCGGGTACTATATGAACAAAGATCATTGGAATTCGATGTACGTCGACGGCGATGTTCCAGACGAGGTCTTGTGTGACATCGTTGACAAGTCGTATGACTTGATTTTAGCCGGTTTTAGCAAGAAGGCGCAGCAGGAGATAACCAATGCCGATTAACAAATTATCATCCGGCGGCATGATCGCCAACTATAAATGCCCCGCCGCCTGCGGTCATTGCATGTACGGTTGCTCTCCCGATGCACAGCCGGAAAATTATGATTGCAGCAACAGCAAGTTGCTTTTGCTTTTCTTTTTCAAATGTTATACTGTTCTTGAAGGACGGTGAATGATTATGGACACAAAAAATATTTTACTTGAATTGCGAAAAAAACAGGGAATGTCACAGGATGAAATGGCTGAAAAGCTGTTTGTTACGAGGCAAGCCGTGTCCCGATGGGAAAATGGCGAAACCATACCAAATATAGACACCCTTAAACTCATATCAAAGATTTTCGGCATTTCCCTTGGAAATTTACTTGGGCTGAAAGATAATAAGCTTTGCTGGTTCAAACAGGATGTTTTTGATTTTAGCTATCGTGCAGCGGGTATTCTGATTCATAATAGCAAGGTTTTGTTGCAAAAGCCAAACAACACAAATGAATACGCATTTCCCGGAGGAGTTGTAATCTTTGGAGAAACAGCTGCCGAAGCTCTGATTCGCAGATGGCATCAAGAAACTGGCTTGGATATTGATGTGGGCGAATTAAAATGGGTAGAGGAAAACATATTTGTTTATGACGGAAAGCCTTGTCAGCAAATATGTTTGGACTATATCGTTAATCTTAAATCTGGGCAAGAGGGCTTTTTGCCAGATGGATTTGCTTCACTCACTTATTCCCAAGATGATGAAAATGCGGTATATTTCTACTGGATACCTTTGGAGGAAGTGCAAGATTTGAAGGTTTACCCGGAAAAAGCTACTGAATTATTACTTCGATTAGACGATCCCTTGAAATATCTTTCCTATTCGGAAGATGATGCAAAAAATTACAAATAGCAGAGGGGTTGAAAACCAAAATCGGGTTTCAACCCCTAACTTGAATTAAAAATCATTTTTTTGCTTTGAAATTAGGAAATTCCTCATAACGCAAGACAGGCAAGCCCATCCGGCCTTAACGCTGGAGAGTTATTACAGGCAGGATTTTTAATGATGGGATACAATTTTGTCCAACAAGCTAACAATAGTCATAAAAATCCTATAACCGCACTGGTCACAGGATTTTGTTTTTTATGGTCATTTGGGTCATTTGGGGACGGTACGATTTGGGTCATTTGGAGACGGTACGATTTTGACAAGAATGACAGGGGAATGACAGGGGACGAATGACAGGGGACGGTTCTATGTCCTTTCGATGATCCCCTTGCTTATCCCTGTCAATCTACTTATCTGTCGGATTGATATCCCTTTTTCTTTGA
>CAZQDP010000046.1:0-2172 GCA_964592375.1 uncultured Eubacteriales bacterium
TTTCAACAATATCCGCACTGCTGGCATTGATCTTTGTGCTGTCGGCGCTGGAGAACGTACTTACATCTGAATAGGCAATCATTTTTTCTAAACCGGTAAGTTGATCCTCTTCAATCGAATAAAGCGGATAATTTTCATCATAGTTGGCAATAAGTACCTTAAATGGTACGCCTGCATTAAACAAATCCATGATGAATGCTCGATAGTTACCTAATGAATTTCTTGTTACATCCTCCCATCGGACTAGCACGCCAACCTTGGCAGGTATTTCATGGCCGTCCATCAGCGCTGCATTTTCTCTGATAAACTGATACAGATCCCCATATTCATCCGTGGTGCCAAAGTATCTAGGTGCGTCTGTGCCGGGTAGATAGACATCCCAGGGCACTAACATAAAATGCCCCATAGCATACGCCTGCGCAATGCCAGGGCGCACGAGCTCCTTGCTCTCTTGATTGGGAACAGGCGAGATAATGATGGGAGTGCCAATGGCGGTTTTAATGCTACTGCCCGTGACAATCTTGCTAATATCAAAGGATTCTTCACTATGTTCCGCAACTCCGTAATCAAATGAACCGCTCAGCGTCTGATCCTCAATGGCTATATTGTTAAAAGACATTGCCTGAACATTAACGGAAATGGATATATTTTTATTTGCATACTCATATGCTTCACTGCGCAGATTTTTATAATATTGTTCTGTAGTATATTTTTGAAATTTAATGAACCATGCATTGGTAGCGGCAAGTGTTGTTATTCGCTGCGTTAGATACGCGCTATCAGTGGTGATTCCCTTGCCAATAATATACTGCCTGTAATCAAAGGTGTTTATATCTGTAATGCCTAGCGCTGCAATCTCGGTTGCGCTCAGATTGTCTTTCAAATATTGTCTAAAACCTGAAATGCAATCGGGGCAGAAGCATCCGGCTGCCCAACCGATCATGTTAAAGTTTCCGGCCGCGTCATCATGTTGGAATTCTGTTCCGCCTGCATCAATGGTCGCTTTTATCTTATTGAGCGAGGCGTTAAAATATGCTGGTCTGCTAAAACATCCCCAATATGATGGAGGTGTCCAAGGCATATACGGCGCAACCACCCTATTGCCTTCTAAGCTCAGCACATAACCATCCGTTACCTGTTCGATGGTATTCACAGTTCCTTGGAAGGTCAGCCCCAGCGCGGTGATATTATGAATTTGTGTTGAATTCGTAATATATGACCATTTATCTCCCGTGGCCATAAACTGTTTCATGGCGTCCAATGTGTTGATATCCGCGCCTCTTTCACCCGCATTTGTAACGTACCAGCGGGAGGATAGGAACACCGAAGAATATGGCGATACGGATACACTCTCTTCAATCAGCGGAACATTAGCGGATTTGGCGCCGTCCCAGAGCATCAGCTCAACATCATATTTGCCTCTTTCTTCAGGTATGTTCACGGTAATGCTATCCGGATAATTCACTCCGGCACCAATGGATACATTCGTTAGTGCTTGTGTACCGATGATTTCTCTGTCATCTTTCAATATGGCCTCTAACGTGGAAGTGTAGGTCTTGCCTGAATTGTTTAAAATAATGGGAGAAATTACTACACTTGCACTGCTACTGAAGATGGTAGATACATTGGCGTTAAGGCTTAGCCCTCTATCGTTTAATCGTCTTGGCTCTCCATCATATACCAACACATTGTCAAAGCAGCCACCCGCCCCAGCCGTAAGCGCGCTCATCGATATGGCATCAAATACCGCTTGTCCAGCGGTGGTAAATGCGATTGGCGTTGCATTCTTCTTGATACCATTTATGTATATGTCATAATTCCCCGCCCCTGTATGGATGTCCATCTGCAAAGTATTGAAAATGGATGCATCATCAATTGATGTGTTAAAGGTTCCTGCTGTAATGCTACTACCGGATAGTAAAAGCTCAATCTCGCAGTTTTGGCCTTCCATCATCACTTTGTAAGCAGATGTGCCTTCCGATTTAAAATCAAACTGCATGGTATATCCTATTGGCGTTGCAGTTGGAATCGGCGTGGGCGTAGGCACCGGCGAAGGTGTGGGCGTTGCTGTGGGAGCTGGTACATCCTCTCTCGTGCCTGCATATACACGCACATTATCAATATTCCCAGCAAAGGTTCCTGTTGCATCGGATGTTGCAATGGAAAGTTGAT
>CAZQDP010000046.1:2272-19463 GCA_964592375.1 uncultured Eubacteriales bacterium
CCCGCTATGCTATTATACATGCTTCCCACCGTCTGATCCTGAAAATCTACCGTTGTTATCAGCGGCATCGGCGTAGGCACTGGTGAGGGCGTAGGGGTAGGTGTTGGCGCTGGCGTGAACGTTGGGGCTGGCACATCTTCTCTCATTCCTTCATATACACGCACATTGTCAATATTCCCAGCAAAGGTTCCTGTTGCATCGGATGTTGCAATGGAAAGTTGATTGAATTTTACCCTTCCATTGATGGGATAGGGTCCGGAGTAAATAGAGGGCAGATTACCATAATGCCTAAATCCAAAAGGTGTGCTTGTGATTTTCGTACCATTTACATACACATCAAATGTATAGTTATCCGCATTGATTTCATACTGCAAACGGTAAAATTCATTTGAATTAACCACATTGGTGACTGAAGTTCCAAATGTGGTTGCAATCGTGCCCCAATTTAGGGTGGTTGAAACATAATAATAAGTGCTTGCTCCATCGTCTGCATCCTTGCCTCTTAAAGTAACACCAAGATGTGGTGCGCCTTGCACTGGCTTATACATGAAATCCAAGGTAAGGTTTTGTATGTCTTGCGACGGTAGCGTTTTGAAAACCAATTCTTGGTTAGTCGTGCCAGTTTCAAAATGCATATATTTGTCCGAATACTGCTCCATGATTTCCGTGCCCGCTATGCTATTATACATGCTTCCCACCGTCTGATCCTGAAAATCTACCGTTGACATTAGTGGTTCTAGGGTAGGTACCGGCGAAGGTGTTGGTGCCGGCGTTGGCGTAGGGGTAGGTGTTTGAATACTAAAATATAAAAGCTGTTGGTTGGCTGCATTTTGGCCTGCCTCGACATATGTGTTGTATTCGCCTATAAGACGAATATTCATTGCAGCACCGGCAGTGATATATTCAGAGGTACACTGTGCATTAACCTGAGCTAACGGCAGATAAAAACGCTGTTCTAATAAGCAATCCCCCCCAGTCATGGGTTCTACAATCGGCATCAATGTCGGTGCGGGGGTTGGCGTGGGAGTTGGTGTAGGACTGGGCGAAGGTGATATGGTCGGAAGTACGCCGCCTGAATAAACTACAATATCATCAAAGCTACCGGCAAAGGTTCCTGTAGCCCCTGATGTGGCAATGGAAAGATAATTGAATTTTACCCTTCCATTGATGGGAGAAGGGCCGGAGTAAACGGAAGGTAAATTGCCGTAATGCCTAAATCCAAATGGAGTTGATGTTACCTTTATTCCGTCAACATAGACATCGAATGTATAGTCATCTGCATTTATTGCATATTGAATTCTGTAGAACCTGTCACTATTGAGTACATTACTTACTGTCGTACCAAATACGGTAGCAATGCTTCCCCACCGGATTGCTGTGGAAACATAATAATATGAATTAGCGCCATCATTGGAATCCTTTCCGATGAGTGTGACTGCAATTGGTTGCGCGCTTGGTACCGGCTTGTACTCGAAGTCAAGTGTGAGCGTGCCTGTATCTTCCGATGGCATAGAGGCTGCAATGAGCCCCAAATTTGTCGTAGTGGTTGAGAACTCCATGTACTTCCCATATACGTTTTGCTTGATTTCCGTTCCGGCAATGCTGTTATACGTATTGCCGACAGTTTGATTTTCAAAGTCAATTGGTGTAATTAAGGTGCTGGATAATAAGTTGAAATTATTGTGTGCGAAAATGTTTTGCAATGGGTATGTAACTGTCATAAACACCACAAGTAAGAATAACGCTGTTTTTTTCATTATTTCCACTCCTTCAAAATTTGTTCCTTTGTGAATAACCAAATGTTAACGCTTACCAAGTTTACAGGTTCACCAAAAGCACCTCCTTGAAATGGAAGTTCAATTTTTCTTGTACTATTCCACAAAACCCAAACAATAATCATTAATAGAAAGGAATGTTTGAAAAAAACTCTGTGAAGTATTGCAGTTTATTTATGATTATATTTAAATGAATAATAAAATGTTGTTCCTGCAGCAAATGATAGCGTTTGATAATAGATACTGATCGTGCAGACGAAAAATTCATCAATTGTATGTGTATTCAAAAACATTCGATGGACCTCTTGTGAAGATACTTGACGGACAATGGCACACTTTTTGTAAGATGCACCTTCTTCATTACTAAAATTATAGCATACTCGCACAAGAAAGTGTTACAGTATTCAATCTAGTATTTGCATTATCTTACTATGTTTTGTTATTTTCTTTCGGGAGAGGGCATGCACTTTATTTGATGCAGTGGACATAGGACAACAATTTGTGAGGTAAGCTGATATTTGTATGACAACAAATACTGCAAGTGCAGGTATTCTCACATCACTTTCTTCAATCTTTTAGCCAAGACTAAAAACCCCAAAAATGGGATATACAATACAAAAGAAATGTGTTAAAATGAAATTGAAACGCTTCGATTTGCCTCAACTGGTACGACTGCTCATAAATATTGCTGGAATACAAAACGGTTCAATGAGACATTGGCATGATTGTGAGGGCATCAATTTAAGGTAAATTTAAGGATTATAATTTATGCTAATACAGAGGTGATACGATGCGCATACTTTTGGTTGAAGATGAAGTCCGTTTGGCAGAGGCTTTGGTGCAAATTCTGAAGAAGAATCACTATGTTGTGGATCATGTGAATAATGGGGAAGATGGTCTTGACTATGCTTTGTCGGATATTTATGATGTAATCTTGCTTGACATTATGCTTCCGAAAATGAATGGTCTTGCAGTGCTAAAAGAATTCAGGAGGGAGAATAAGCTTACTCCCGTCATCATGCTCACGGCACGAGGCGAGATTTCCGACAAGATAACAGGGCTTGATTATGGTGCAGATGATTATCTGCCAAAGCCTTTTCATACAGATGAATTGCTTGCAAGAATAAGAGCGGTTGGGCGTCGAAAGGGAGAAATCGTATCTGAGAACTCCACACTTGCTTATGGTGATATCACCTTATCAACAGCATTGCTTGCGCTTGCAACAACGCATCACAGCGTGAGCCTTACGCTAAAGGAATGTGAGTTATTGGAATACTTGATTCTTAATAAGAGCCTTGTTTTATCGAAAGAAAAGATTATTGAAAAGTTGTGGGGATATGACTCCGAAGCAGATGATAATCATGTAGAAGTATATATTTCTTTTCTGAGAAAGAAAATATCACATGTGCATTCCGATGTAAAAATACAGACGATCAGAGGGGTAGGATATACATTATGTTTCGAAAACTGAGAAATAAATTTTTGGTGCTGTATATGGGAACCGTAGTCATTCTTATGTTTGTTTTTTTCGCAATAACCTTCGTATCTGCCTATAAAAACATGGATAGAATGAGCTTTGAAATGTTAGACCGTGCAGCCAGACCGAAACAAGAATTCTATGCACCTCCTCCGGAGAATATCAATCCCAAATTTTCTCCTGTATTTACTGTAGAACTGAACGAGGATGGTGAAATGATAGATGTGCAAAGCTCTTTTGATATGGAGGATAGTTTCTATAACGAAATAGTGGCAACTGCGCTCTTGAAAAACAATCAGAGCGATATTATTGCACTGGACTATTCATATTTTAGATACAAAATGGATGGCAATCGCATTGTATTTTTAGATATTTCAAAAGATATAGATATGCTATATCATATGGCATATACGTTTTTATGGATCGCGTTTCCCATGATAATTGTTATCTTTCTGATTAGTCTGTATTTTGCCAATAGGTCCATTTTACCCATTGAAATTTCATATAATAAACAAAAGGAATTTATTGCCGATGCTTCACACGAGCTTAAAACACCACTTGCAACCATTGATACAAATGTGGATGTCTTGCTTGAGAGTTCCTGCGGCGAACAAAAAAAGTGGCTCTCTTATATTAAAGCGGAAACCGCTAGAATGGCGAGCTTGACCGGTAGCCTTCTGTATTTAACCAAGCTGGATTATAATCGAACTGACATTGAAAAAGAAACCTTTAATTTTGGAGATTTGGTTGCTGATGTACTCATCCCACTGGAAGCGGTATTGTACGAAAAGCAAATTGCATTTGAGAGCAGCATAGCCAAAGACTTGCAAGTACATGGTAACCGCGAACAACTAAGACGAGTTGTTGGAATACTGGTTGATAACGCCATTAAATACTCAGACGGCTTGCTCAAGATTTCTCTTATTAAAAGTCAAAATAATGTAAAACTGACGATATCGAATTCCGGGGCAGGAATACCAAGTGATGAAATAGATAAAATTTGGGATCGATTTTATCGATGTGATAAATCAAGGGAGTACAGCGGCGGTTTTGGTCTGGGCCTTCCTATTGCAAAATCAATTATCGATGCGCACAAAGGAAAGATACTGTGTGAGAGCAAAATCGATGAATGGACAAAATTGTTGATAATATTGCCACTTGCGTAAAGTAAGTGGCTCTTTTTTTGCCGATTGCAAGCATTTAAAAAGTTTTTGTAAATTTAAGGTTGCCTTAAGGTTTACATTGTACAATAAGGCCATAGAAAGGGGGATGAACATCATGGCTGTTGAAGTAATGAACAGAGTGGAAAAGAAGTTTTTACTCGATAGTGAAACTTATTATCAGCTTCAAAACACGGTAAAAGATTTTATGGAACTCGATCGGTTCAATAAAGTCAATGAATTTTACACAATCTCTAATTTGTACCTTGATACACCGGATAATCATTTAATCAGAACATCAATTGGTAAACCGCTGTATAAGGAAAAATTAAGGCTCCGAGCATATGGCGTTCCTACAGACTCGGATTATGTCTATCTGGAAATCAAGAAGAAATATAAGGGAAATGTGAATAAGCGACGAACAAGGCTCTTGCTACCGGAGGCATATCAATTTATTGAAACCGGGGTAAAGCCTCTGCCAAAAGAGTATATGAACGAGCAAGTCTTAAACGAGCTTGCATATTGCCTGAAATTGTACGATTTATCTCCAAAACTGTATTTGGCATATGATCGCAAAGCATTTTTTGGGCCAAGCGAACTGAGGGTCACCTTTGATACAAATATCAGAACAAGAAGGGTGGATTTAAGGCTTGAACATGGTGATTACGGAGCATGCCTTATGAATAACGATTTGTGGCTGATGGAGATAAAATCCGCTACGGCAATGCCCCTATGGCTGACAAAAGCGTTATCGCTTCTCAAGATATACAGCAATGGCTTTTCAAAATACGGCGCAGAATATATACACTTTTTAGAAGGAGGCGAAGAAAAATGTTCGAATCCATATTTAGCACCTCACAAGAGATGGCAACCATTAGTGCAACAAGTGTTATCACCACAATCGGCATCGCTTTTCTCTTAGGGATTTTTATTGGCTTTATTTATATGAAAACCCATCAAAAAGGCGTGTATGCACAAAGTTTTGTCCTCACGCTGGTGATGCTGCCCATTATCATTGCGCTCATTATCCTTCTTATTGGAAGTAATGTAGCAAGAGCTTTTAGCCTTGCAGGCGCTTTTTCCATTATACGATTTCGAAGTACAATGGGCGACCCCAAGGATATTGCATATGTACTTTTTACAATGGCAGTAGGGCTTGCGCTTGGTGTGGGTTATATCGGTTATTCGATACTGTTTGCAATTGTATTATGTATGTTTATGTTCCTCCTATATAAGATGAATTTTGGAGCAGGCCGTGAGCTTTCGAAGCTACTAAAAATAATGGTGCCGGAGGATCTTGACTATACAGGGGCATTTGATGAGGTGATGGATAAATATACTTCATCCCAAACGCTCACCAGGGTAAAAACAACTGATTTGGGAAGCTTGTATGAGCTTACTTATGATGTAACCATAAAAAGTGGCTTTAGTGAAAAGAATTTCATCGATGAGCTAAGGTGTAGAAATGGAAACCTCAATATTGTGTTATCCATTAAAAATAATGAAGGAGGAAATTAATATGAAACGTTTATTAGCAGTGATACTCACCCTATCCATGCTACTTACCATTGGATGCATTGCCTATGGAAGTGAGGATAAAGACTACCGGAATTTGTTTGAAGCAGATCAAATAATTGATATTAAAATTGATATATCAGCCCAGAATTTGCAAAGTATTGTAGATGACCCTACGGCAGAGGAATACTATAGCGCAAATATTACGGTTGACGGCGTAGCTGTTACCAATGTTGGGCTGAGAACAAAGGGTAATTCCTCACTCAATAGTATTGTTAAAAGCGATAGTGACAGGTATAGTTATCGCATAAAATTGGATGAGTATGTGGACGGCCAAAATTTGCTTGGATTAGATGAGCTCGTGATAAACAACATGTTTTCCGATGCTTCATATATGCGTGAATACTTGGCTTATGAAGCGCTAAGAGAAGCCGGCAGCCCTGTACCTTTGGCAGTGTTTGCAAATATTTATATCAATGGCGAGTTAAAAGGATTTTATCTTTGCGTTGAGGCAATAGAGGATGGATTTTTGGAGCGAACTTTTGGTAACAATGATGGAAATCTATACAAGCAAGAACAAGGAAGTACGCTTATCTACAAAGAAAATGATGAGTACGCTTCCAGTGAACTGAAGGTAGGTGATGACGAGGAAAAAACAGGCCTAAAAAATATGATTAAAACCTTAAATGATATGCCGGATGGTGAAAAGGGAAATATCGAGAATGTTCTAGACGTGGAGAGTGCGCTCAAATATTTTGCGGCAAACACGGTCTTAGGTAGCTACGATAGTTATAGTGGCAATTTTGCGCAAAATTATTATTTGTATGAAAACGCAGGCAAATTTAGTGTTATTCCTTGGGATTACAATATGTCTTTTGGTGGTTTTGGTCAAGGCCTTTCCGTATCCCTGGATGCCCCAGTATCAGGTACACAAATGGAAAGCCGCCCACTGATTGATAACCTGCTGAAGGTTGGCGAATATAAAGAAAAATATTTGGAGTATGTTGAAACCTTTCGAGTATATTTAGAAAATCTTCAAAGCAGGGTGGATACACTTGCAAATCGTATCAGACCATATGTAGCAGCAGATCCAACAAAATTTATTACAATGGAGCAATTCGAAAATAGCATTATTTATCAGGAAGAAGCGGATAGAGAAGTCAATATGCCTTCAGGTGGCGGAGAAAATTTGAGCCCTGAAAACATGCCTCAAAGACCGGCTGGGAATGTAGCCGATGGGGAAAATAAGGCAGGCAATACGCAAAATGGTGACAGAGGCAATATGGGTGGTGCCTTCCCAAAAGGTGAACGGCCGCAAATGCCACAAGGAGCAGCTTTGCCAGAAGGAGACGCGAATAGGAAGGCCGGCGGCCCGCAAGGTGAAGGCATGGGCATGGGCGGTGGGTCCATTATCACTTATGCAACGAAGAAGCTTGCTAATATGCAATTGCAATTAACCGGCCAAGTAGCTACAAACAATGAAATTAGCATACAATTAGACGGAACAAAACTCTCTTTAGATGCAGTGCCACTCAACCAAAATAACCGCATCTTGGTTCCACTGCGTGGCATTTTTGAAGCTTTGGGCGCTTCGGTAGACTGGAATGAAGCTACGCAAACCATCACGGCGACCAAAGAGGATACTACCGTTATTCTTACAATCGGAAAAACCTCTGCACAAGTAAATTCTTCTGAAGTAGCATTAGATACCGCCCCGGTACTGATAGGCAACAGAACAATGGTTCCTGTTCGATTTATTGCAGAGCATATGGGGCTAAAAGTGAATTGGAATGAGCAAAGCCAAACCGTAATAATTACCCATTAAAATATATCCACCCAGATAAAAAGCTTGTGCAGTAGAACGCCTTGTTCCTTTGCTGCACAAGCTTTTTTTATGAAAGATGAGGGCATCATAACAACCCAAGTTGCAGTAGAGACATACCTTGTTTTGCACATTCATTATAAGTAATTTCCGAATCGCACCTCACCCTACACAAACGTGCATTTACAAGCACGTCAGACTGTCCACGCATTACATTATAAGCCCGGTGTACAGTGCGCACCAATTTGAATGAGATGTAATCCACGGCAAGATGCCTGCATGTGGCGGAACCAATTTTGCTCTGGCTTTTATTCGCATTGTGCCATGATACATGATACTACAAGGTCGGCTCCACGAGAATGGTCCCGGCCTTTTCTTTCATATTTTCTATCCAAACCCACCAGCTATCCCCTGAGCTAATGCATCGGCAAGGCAGCGATTTTCCACCAAAATAAGCGTTTGCCTTTGCTCCTTTGATAGGTCCAATTCTTACGCTGATTTGCTCAATTTCTCCTGTAATCTCATACGCAAAGATGTGGTTGTTTTCTTTTCTTGTATAGTGATAGCTAATTTCTCCTTTTCCGCCTTCAAATGCAAATGGCATATTCTTCACACACATGGACGAATAATTAGCCGGATATCGAGGCACCAACCGCAGATGAGTAAGCCTATTATCATCAATACCAATCATTAGTCTGATGGCTTTGAGGCTGTCTGCCAAATGAGAATCTTGCCCCAAATAACCATTAACAGGCAAGTAGTATTCCCCCGATTGGTGCAGAATAATGCCCTCCGGCGATGTCCATTTTCCCAGCTCTTCCAGGTAGCAGCAGCCAAGCAGCAACTCTAAAAAGTGCTCCGCATCCTCCATTTCATCCAGCAAAAGAGCAGATTGCGCCATGAACCCTTGCCCGTAACCATACATGCGCAGGCAATTGTAGTTTTTCTCTTTCATTAAGTGGCGATAGGTGTTTTGGCTGATGGCAAGGTATTGTTTATCCAGTTCATCCCCCTTGGCTGCATCCTCCAGTGGCGTGAAGGTTTCCCCATCCGGCGCCAGCTGAATATGCACCATACCTTGCGCATAATCCGCCCACTGATTTGGTTTTTCTGTGTGCCATATCGGGCCGAATTCACTTTGCTCACAAAGCTCTTTTACAATCCCTCTGCGCAGGCGCGCCCATAGCACCAAAAATCTTTTTTCATCTTCTCTCTCTTCCAAAGCAGCCGCAATTTTCGCGGACATTTTAATCCCATGCAGGCAATTGTAATTGGAGTATATCTCATAGGTATTTCTTCCGCTTTCACTGCAATTTAAAATCACATCCGCACGAGGCCCATTCCAAAACACTTCATCCTCTCCGCCTCTATCTCGGTGCAATTGCGCGAGACCATCTTTGATATCGTGTTCTAGCATCCACTCTATCCATGCAACCGAAGCTTTTACCGCCTTGTAATGACGCCTTGCAAAATCCTTGTCTCTGCCGTTTTTATGCCATAACATAAATCTTCCCCACATGCATATGCCATGACCATCATTTTCACGGCATCCCTTTTCAATGAGTCCTTGAGAAATGGTTTCCTGGTATGCATGCGAAGGCTCTCCCGCAATACGGTTCATATGCGGCGGCAAGGCCTCATGGAACATGCAGTTTTCATACCATGATACATACTGCTCGCCGAACTTGTCATATCCAAAGCATGTTGCCTCACGCAGCAACTCTCCAATCCCTCTTGTCCATGCACTTCCGGTGCCGGGCAAATGCTCATGTTCAAAATATTTTTCTAAAAAATTCTTACTGTTTTTGTACAATGCACCTGTTTCAATCCAAATTCCTGTACCGAAGCAGTAGGATTGGAATAGATTTCTCTGCTGAAGACTGGATGAGCAATTTGTCCCCGTCGCTGCAATATGTGCCGCAACCTCTATGATATTATAATGCAAATATGTTGCCGCCCTCACTGCCTGCTGGCATCCTTTAAAATCAAACAAAGGACCGCTATACCCTTCCGGAAACGCTGCCTCTTGGAGCTCCGGCACTTCATTAGCATACTGATACAAACTATGCTTTAGCCTCTCTATGCTTTCTACGTACCGTTTTTCTGTAATCCCTGCCATCGGCTTTGCTGTGATGCACTCCTTCGCAAGATGAGGCAGATTTCCCTTTTCTACCTCTAGCGTAATGCCCGAAATCACAGGATATCCATACATTTGCTCGCTTTTCCGAACGACAATGCCATCCAGTGCCTTTCCCGGCAAATTGATGCCATAGATGTACCGCATATTGTGGCTGAGTGCTCCCATTGGCTTTAGTGCATCTTCAAGTGCAAGACTTTCCCTGATGATACTTCGTTTTTCGTCCATCCCCTTATAGATCAAAGCATCGTAATTGCCGCCAAAATGATGCTGATCCATATCATTGTGCCACAAAATGTCTTGCGGCCGACAATACCAAATATTATACCCAAAAATAAGAGGTATTTGAATTATCTCTCCATCTTGAAAATGCAGTTCAATGTTTCCTGCCAAATCTCCCACGAAATGTGAGTAGCCATGATCGCCCTTTGGTGCATACCAGCTGCCGTTTGCAATGTCGAAAAAATGTGTCATCCCAAGAAAATATACGTTTTTAGCGCATTTCCCTCCACAATCCAGATATACATCCGGCTTTATTCCCCAGATGCCTTCCGGTGGAACAATGCCTCTTGTGTACGGCGTAAAGGTGCGTCCGATAAACGGAACATTGCGAAACGGCACCGATCCTGCCAAGCTGTATTCTCCGCCTTCTGCTCCTACGGCTTCATATATGCCGCTTTCAAATTCCCCTTCAATAAAGGTTTGCATGGGGCGGGTATTGTGGAGTTTTAGCGCAAATCTTGTCTCGCCCTCAGCTTCAAAGAAATGCTCTGCTCGAAGGATGCCCTCATCGCTGATAAAACGAAGTGAAGTCTCTGATTGATTAACAGAAAGCCCCTGAAAGTCTACGTATTTTTGATGAATACTATAGCCGCGCGCTTTATCCTGGGCAGAGTCATACTCCAGTATGAGCGAATACTTCCCTTTTGGAAGCAGTAATGACTGCAAAAAGATGACCGGCGCAAAATCAGGTTCTTTGTGCTCATGAAAATAGCTTGAAATCCCATCAAACGTATTTGGGTACATCTCTTGAGGCCATTTTTCGTGTACCGATATGCCGCCTACTTTGTCTTCTTCTCGTCTCCACTGCCCGGTGATGTTAATTTTCATTGAATTCTCCCCCACTGAAGCTTTATTCTACGTTCCAAGCAGTTCTCGCTCTCGGCTTCGAAAATAATTTGCAGTATCTATCACAAGCGTATCCAGCCATTCCGGCGGTGTTTTGCCATTCATGGCAGGGTATGGGTCGCCACCCGGCCCCAAAGGCTCGGGTGTGACAAACCGATTTCCCAAGGGATATCCAATCACATATAGCGCCATGATAATGGTGTCTACATCCAGCGAGCCACTGCCAAGTGCACAACGGTTTGAATCCGCCATGTGCAGATTGACCAGCATATCTGAGGCACAGACAATTGCCTCACCAATTTGGGACTCCTCCGATTGCATATGGTATACATCTCCGTTAATATGTGCAACGCCCGGATGCCCCACCGCTTGGATATATTCTTTTGCCTCTGCAAAGGTGTGAATAAAGCTTACCTCCGCCGAGCGTATCGGCTCAATAGCCGCCTTCACACCAGAGTGCACAAACTGGTCGGCTACGATTTGTAAGGTCTCCACACTTCTTTCAAATTCCGAGTCATCATACTTCCCGGGCCGGCCCACTGCGCCGGGTACAACCAGCATATATGCTGCCTGAACCGTTTGCGCAAATTCAAGCTCCCGCTTGATATAGTCAATGGCCGCCTGCCGATGAACTGCGCGATTGCTTGATAAATCATTGTCCTTTGAAAACATGCCGCATATGCCGCTTACCTTTATGTCATGTGCTGCTAAAACATGTAAAACTTCATTCGCTTTATATCCCAAATCCGTTCCGTAATGGTTTCCATGGAGCTCGATATACTCAATTCCCGCCTTTTGAAGCCTTGCGGTGGACTGCGCAAGTGGTTCTAAGCCAAATCCCCAATTGCTCCAAGAAAGCTTCAATTTTCCTTTCATTCCATCCGCATGGCCTTTTTTCATTTGCACAAACGCTTCTCGAATGGCTTCATTTTTCATTTCATAATGTTGTTTGTTCATTTTCTCACTCCATTTTTCATTTTGTAATCCATATTATAAATGAAAAATGTGAAAATGAAATCACCAATCTTGTTTTTATATACTGGTATCTTGTCAATGATGCAAAGTGCTGTTATAATGAAAAAAAGGGGGCATGATGTATGCAGCAAATTGAGGTTAAAAATACCAATACCGCGTTTTTCACCAAGGGGCGGCTGCCTATTTTGCTCTATGCCGGAAAAGTGGCAAATGAGCCAGAATGGAATTTTCATGCCCATAGCCACGTTAATCACTGTGAAATTATTTATATTAGCAGCGGCGAAGGCAGTTATGTGATAGATGGACAGCATTATACCGCTCAAAAGGGAGATATCTTGATATATAACAAAGGCATTATCCATCAAGAAAGCTCCAACTTTCGCAATCCGCTTCAAACTTATTTTTGTGGCGTGAGTAATTTGTTTATACAAAATGTTGAAGAAGGCCTGCTGCTCCCAAAAGAAATTGCTCCCGTCATTCATGCCAATCAATACGCAGGAAAGGTAGCGCGTTATATTTCCGAAATTTATAAAGAATGTCAGTCAAAAGATGCATATTTTGAAATGGTGGCCGAAAATCATTTACGCTCACTGATCGTACTTATTCATCGGATTATTTCCGCTTGCAGTGAGCAAAAAGCAAGCAGTGAGCAGACGGAGCTCGGCAATCAAATCAAAGAGTATATTGATGAAAATTATACCCAAAATATTACGCTTGCTACCATGGCAAAAACGCTCTATGTAAGCCCTTATTACATTTCTCATCTCTTCAAACATGAAACGGGTGATTCCCCTATCCATTATTTGATCACTCGCCGAATTGGCGAAGCTAAAAATCTTCTACTCACCACTCGAATGCCACTTCAAGATATTGCACTTGCCGTAGGGTATGAAAATGTAAATCACTTCATTGATATATTTAAAAAGAAGACAGGAATTTCCCCTGGCAGGTTTAGAAATGAAAATAAGTACTGAGCCAAAATGGACATCCTGCATGCCATGCTATTTGTCCAATTCTCCACCTCTGAGCCCCAACATAGCCATTTTTACCGCCTGGCGATTGACAACCTTATCCGATGTGCGACTGCGATAATCAAACATGTCGATAAATTCTAATAGCTCCTGATACTGCAACTGGAGTTTGTCCGCCTGCAACGCAAAAAGCATCTTGGTAAAATCGATATAATCATTCTGAGGATAATGTGCAAATGCTCCCTCCATCAACCAAAGGGTATGGTGCATGCAAAACCCACAGCCACCTTGCACCTTCGCTCGAAAATCAGCCTCTTTCTTCCACATATGCAAAAACACATCCAAATACCTCGTCATATGATACAAGATATGTTTGCATATGACACACCCCGTCAGCTGCGGCGCAATATCACTTGCGGCATTTTCCTTTTGCCCACGCACAAAAAGGCCTTTTTTCGTCGTGCCCAATTTCTCCTGCCCTACTTTTAATGTATTCATGAGTTTTTCCATATGGGTGCTCAGCATGAGTGCAAGACTGAGCTTGTTGCCGCTTGCATACATCTTTTCCAAATGCGCCGCGCAAAAGCCTATTTCATTGGACTGGGTTCTGCAATCCGGCTCCATCATGGACGGCCCCAAGGTGTATTCCACGCCTTCATTTTCCGTTTTGCGATGTAAGTAGCAGAACGGGCAGTTGTTTGCTTTATCGAAAGCTTCCATCAGAGGTATGGTATATATGGTTTCTTTCATCATTCTTGAAAAATCCCCTTTTTAAGAATAATTTAAAAAAATTTCAATTGCTACTTGTATTTATACATCTTTTTTGATAAAATGTAAAGAGATAAATTTGGGTTTCGGGTGGTATTTTTGGATTATTATGAGAAGGGCTCCCATGTTGTTGTGGAGAATTTGCCCCATTTTAACCTTTCGCACACTTTTTTATGCGGCCAATGCTTTCGATGGGATAAGCAGCCAGACGGCAGCTTTGCAGGCGTTGCAATGGGCAGGTATCTGCGCATTTCCTGCGAAGGACAAGCATTTGTGTTTCACAATACGGATTTAAATACCTTTTTGCGTATATGGATGCCGTATTTTGATCTTGCCGGTGATTATGGTGCAAGAGGCTTGCAGCTATCCGTTGATGATCGTATGCGTAGGGCGGTGGCATTTGGCTGGGGAATACATCTTTTGCAACAGGAAACTTTTGAATGCCTTCTCTCCTACATCATCTCGGCCAATAATCATATCCCCCGTATTAAAACGATTATTTCAGCACTGTGTACACGCTTTGGCGAAAAAATAATCGCCGATGGTAAGGTGCACTATACCTTCCCCTCTCCTGCCATGCTCAGCGGTGTTACCGAGGCGGATCTTGCCCCACTCAAAGCCGGATATCGTACCAAATACATCCTTGATGCAGTGCAGAAGGTCATCGGCAGCGTTGATTTGAGCAAGCTTAAGACCTTGCCTCTTTCAGAGGCAAAAAGGCAATTGATGCAAATTAAAGGGGTTGGCAGCAAAGTTGCAGATTGCGTTTTGCTCTTTGGTGCCGGCAGGTTTGGAGCTTTTCCTGTGGATGTATGGGTTGGCAGGGCCATGAGGGGTTTTTACCCGGAGGTCCAGGATGTTCAGGCCGCAGGAGAGCAAAAATTCGGAGAGTTATGCGGCCTTGCTCAGCAATATATTTTTTATTATGCCAGAGAGCAGGGCTTATTTAAATAATGATAAAGGAAAGGATGAATGTACATGTTGGTAACAGGGAAAGCAATTTTGGACAAAGCGCACAAGGAGGGTTATGCGGTAGGCGCATTCAATATTAATAACCTTGAAATTGTAAAGGCGGTAGTAGCCGCTGCTGAGGAGGCAAAGTCCCCTCTCATTCTTCAAACTTCGGAGGGTGCTATCAAATACGCCGGTTTGGAATATTTATATGCACTGGTGAAGGTTGCAGCCGAAAAAGCCTCTATTCCAATCGCCCTTCATTTGGATCACGGAACGAGTTATGCTACCATTATGAAATGTATCGCCGGCGGATGGACTTCCATTATGTATGATGGTTCTCATCATCCACTCGAAGAAAACATTGCAGAAACAAGAGAAATCGTGAAGGTAGCTCATGCCGTAGGTATTTCTGTTGAAGCGGAGCTTGGTCGTCTGAGCGGCGTGGAAGACAATATCAGCGTGGAAGAAAAGGATGCCATCTATACCAATCCGAACGAAGCTGTGAAGTTTGTGACCGAATCCGGCGTGGATTATTTGGCCATTGCCATCGGTACCGCTCATGGCAAATACAAGGGTGAACCAAAGCTTGATTTTGACCGCTTGGCAAAAATCAAATCTCTGCTGGATATGCCCATCGTACTGCATGGTGCATCGGGTGTACCTGAAGATTCTATTAAGAAGGCCATTTCCCTTGGTGTCAATAAGATTAATATTGATACGGATGTACGTGTCGCCTTTACAGAAGGTGTAAAGTCTGTGATTATTGGCAAGCCGGAGGAGTATGACCCTAGAAAGGTTTGCACCCCTGCCATGGAGGAAATGAAAAAGGTGGTTGCCGCCAAAATCCAGATGTTTGGTAGCGCAGGGAAGGCATGAGGGAGAAGATAGATAGTAGAAGTTAGATAGTAGATAGTAGATGGTGGAGTGCTTTTTGTGCTCTGCCATTTTTTTGCGGAAATTTGCAACTTGGTGCTTGTGTTTTGCAGCTTAGCAATAGACCTGTTGACGTTTTGGGAGAAAGTGATTATACTGTGATTGTAGCAGCTACAGCGTATTGTTTTTGAGAGGGGGATTACTTTTGAAAATTGTAATTGACGAGGACATTCGTTATGAGGATGTAGAAGTCACCATTCATTGCCGCGTCTGCGATGAGGAAATACTTTCTCTCATTTCCCGTATAAAAATGCAGAGCGAAAAAATAATTGGACTCATTGATGAAAAAACTTTTGTCCTAGACCCAAGGGATATTCTTTATTTTGAGAGTGTGGATAAAAAGAGCTTTATTTACACAAAAAATGAAGTATATGAGTCGCCACTTCGGCTTTATGAGATTGAAAGAGTACTAAAGTTTCACGGCTTTGTTCGCGCCTCGAAATCTACCATTATTAATATTTCAAAAATCAAGAGTATCAAAACAGGATTTAGTGCCACTTTGACCGTTGAAATGGAAAACGGCGAGAAGTTAACCGTTTCGAGGCAATATGCACCTATATTAAAAGAAAGGTTGGTAAAATAGTATGAAAAAATTTATTCATAACATCGGAGAGCTAAAATTCATCACCTCCTTGTACTTTATGGCCGCAATCATGTTAGGATCGATTGGTAGCTTTTTGTTTCATGGGCTTCATTCCTTTTCATTTGTAACCATATGGCAGATTGTTGGCATGTCCATTGTGTTTGGAGGACTGCATTACATCCAGCTCTCTAAACTCATGCCGCTGACCCGAATACTCCTGCATGGCGTTTTATCCTATGTCACCGTTCTATTATTTTCTCTTTTTTGCGGCTGGGGATTTACCAAAAGTGTTGAGGTGTTTTGGCAATTTACTGCCATTTTCCTTGGGGTTTATGCTGCCATTTTCTTCGCTTTTTCGGTTTATTATAAGAACGAGGAGAAATATCTCAATATCTTGCTGGATGAATATAAACAGAATAACAAGTAATGTCTGATGTAGGCTCCCCAAAACGCGGGAGCCTGCATCTTGCCATGAAGCATCTATCTAGCCACAAAGTAGCTCTGTTTGCCGATAACTGCAGTACTTCAACTGGCGAAAACCGCCTCAGTCTTTTGGCAAGCCAAAGACTGAGGCGGGGTAACGCATTTAGAATGCTAAGCCACATCACTTTATTTTATTAGCCTAAATAGCGTAGGTATCCTTTTTTGTCTACTGAAAACGAATGTCAACGCATTGATATTTTTCATCCCACTGGACAGTTGCGCCCATACTCTCTGAAATAAAACGTACCGGAACCATTGTTCTGCCTCCTACAATCTTTGGAGCTACATCCAAATGAATGATATCATTATTCTTATATGCAACCTGCTTGTCTATTTGTAGTTTTATGCTTGTGTTATTTTTTTTAGCAATGATGGTCTTTGTGGCTTCTTCCCACTGCACACTTGCACCCATTTCCTCAAAAATCGCACGCATTGGAACGAGTATGCGGTTGTTTTCTTTGAAGGGCGGAGTATCAAAACTTACTCTATTTCCATTAACCTCCACGATAA
>CAZQDP010000047.1:0-19348 GCA_964592375.1 uncultured Eubacteriales bacterium
GTAGGGAAAATTGTTTGCCATAAACCGTCCGTTTTAGTTTACCAGTTACAGAATTTAGCAAATGGATTTCAGAAAGATTGTATCCAAAACTGTATAGGTGCCAGAAAAAGCAAGTCGTGGAATAATTGGAAATGTTGTATTTCTATAAAAAATACTAACAAGGGAGTTTTTTTAATTGTAGAGGATTTCGGTACTGAAGGATTAACAGGCCCTAATTTGTCATGTAGTGAAATCCAAGAAAAAATCAATAGAAATGAAGTCATTGATTCTTCTTGTCGTTTAGCTAGATTTTCGTCTCTAAACAACTCAGGTGGTAACGAAAATGGGGCTGGCTTATACGGAGTTGGAAAAATTATTTATTCGGCATCTTCAGTCGATTATGTATATTATTTTGACTCTTTACGTGATGATGGCTTGTATGTAGCAAATGTAAATGACAATGGTAGTCTTCTTGAATCGGCATTAGAAAATTCAGAAGCGGCAGATTACATAAAAGAGTTTACAGGTCTTGACGCCAAAAATACAATTGGAACACGAGTTATAATAAAAAATCCAAAAGAAGAACTTGTAGAATCTATGAAAAATGGAGAAATTATTAACTACATTCAAGAGACATGGTGGCGCGTTTTAGATCGAATGGATGATTCCTTTGGTATATTTGTAAATGGCGAAAAAGTTCTTATGCCTCTTTCCGTTGAATACACCAACGAGTATAATTTAAATTCAGATGCTATTTATCGAGAAGGTTATCGCGTTAAAAATTTCGGACTTTATGTATCTGACAAAAAAGAAAATTATTGGAATGGTATAGCTTATTACAGAAAAGGCATGAAAATCGGCGATGTGGAGTTAAAAGATATCCCGGAAAAAATCAAGGATAAATTTTGGGGATATATCGAAGTGGACGAAGCATGGGAAAATGAACTTGCTCAAATTGAAGATAAGGTCCATTTTGGAGTAAGCAAAGGTAAAAAGAACAAAAATTCATATCAATTTTTGAAAAATTACACTTCAGAAATTTTTAGAAAACTTATGGTAGAATGGGGATACACAAAAGACAAAGAACGAGATGACCAAAAATTAAGAGACGAACTGAAAGAAATAGCTGAAGAAGTTCAAGATTTATTCGACACATTGGGAGTTGAAGATTTAGGTGTAGGTCCCAAAAAGTCTGATTTTGATGTTAGATGGCAGAACATAAACTATCCAACTGCTGATTCACTAAGAGTTAATCACGGAGAGACAATTAGTTATGCGTTTAAAATTAAAAGTGAGTATCTCTCAAAAAAGACATTTGAATACGAATTGTCTGTAGTTTGTCCAAATGATAAATCACTGGTATGTTATTTGCACCACAATAAAGTGTCTTTAGAGTCTGGAAAGGAAATTTCTATTCCTCTTTCTCTAACTATTTCACCCAAAGTGGCAAAACAATATGAAGAAAATCGTATCATTTTAAAAGTTCATGTTCAAAACAGTGGAAAAGTAAAAGTTAAAGAGTTACCTTTCTTTTTTGATATAGAAAAACCCGATAACTCTCGTGAAGAGGTTGTATTAAGTTTGCATTCTTGTAAATTCCCCACTGAAGATAGCAGAAGAATTAATTTTAATGAATCTCTAACTAATATCACTTATCGCATCGATAATAAGAGAGTAAATAATTTAAATTATAGGTTAAACGTAAGTGTACACAATGCGACAGATCCAAGCACACCAAAACTTGTTGACATATGCTCAATTACAGGGAAATTAAAACCATTTGAGGAAGAGATAATAACAAATATTCCTGACATATTTTTCGAAAAAAAAGAATATCATAAGTATCTTGATAAAGGAATCCTTGAACTGCGAGCAAGAATAATTGCTACAGAAGACGATGGTGAGTTTGAAAAAGGAGATAAAATTACTGATTATCGTTTTAAAATATATTTCAATCGCGATGAAAAAAACGGGAAGTCAGATGCTTTTTTACCCAAACCTGTTGATGCTCCAGAGGATTGCAGGCGTTCGTGGTTTGAAAAAGATGGCAATGATAGAGTTATTAAGATAAACTGTAGTCACGGTGGATACTTGTTTGTCAAGGATTATCCCGATATGCAAAGGGGTTACATGAAGGAACAGATTTTAAAGCAATATGTTTTATTGTATTTAGATGAAGGTAAATTTAATATGTTCTGTGACCCACAAGAAAACCTCACAGATTTTGATATTATTAAAGCTACGGATAAAATAATGTACAAAATTGAGGATATATTCGCAAAAAGTTTTAACTAGGAGTGAAAAAATGAGTTACTTAATAGAAAAAGATGTGAGTGGTCATATTGTATATATTTACGATGGACTATTATTATCCGCTGATAAAGCAGCGTTTGATGATTTATTGCAGACATTAAGACAAGATATTCCCTCTATTGAAGAGGGTCTGTCTACAGAGTATGGTAAATCTGTATTGTATAAATATTATTTAGGAAAATGTTTAAGTGATTACTTAGATAAGTTTAATGTTGCGCCTAAAGAACGTAAAAAATTTTGGGATGAAATCAAAGACTTTGCTACACAGGAGGAAAGAAAAAGAGAAGACGGAAAAAACTCGAAAACCAGAAGCTTTTATGAGCAATGTTATGTTTTATCACAAATTGAATTGGATGTTGTTGAAAAATTATCGTGGAGACAATGGCAAGACCTCCTAGATCGAATATCTAACCGAGAAGATGAAAGAATCTATAACTGGATAAAAAACAAAAAAGATAAGATACGCGAAGATGATTGGAGAGAATTTGAAAAGGCACTACATTTATATTTAAAAGATAAAGACACATCTGTCTTTACAGATACTGAGCTTTATGATTTATATGACTCTATTTTAAATATGTGTTCTTTTTGGAGAGTTAATTTCCTTGAATTCGCTAAAACCAACTCCAAAAGTGCAAAAATTAAATCAAAAGCAAGAAGGTCAAAAAAATATCATGCCACTTGTTATGATTTGAAAAAACAAAAACGGTCCACCTTAAATGAAGATATTTATAGTGAAGCTTTTAAAATTGCGATGACTTAATAAATATATTATTTAAGAAACACCCTCTAAGTGGTTGCAACAATCTAACTACTATCAAATGCAAATAATCTACGAACCAACAAAACGACCTCCGTTCAATCAAGAATAGAAGTCGTTTTTCTTATATGTGTGGTAAAAAGCCTTATTTCAAGCCTTTTTCAATGCATAAAACAAAAGAACCTAACCAATTAAGGTTAAGTTCTTTGTATCCTACAAGTTGTAGGGTTTTGGTGCAGGTGAAGGGACTTGAACCCCCACCCCGTTACCGGGAGCAGATTTTGAGTCTGCCATGTCTGCCATTCCATCACACCTGCACATTTTATGGATGATATCATGATGCCGCAGACAAGAATGTATTATAGCACATTTTTTTAAAAAAAGCAATATCTAATTTTTAATTTTTTTCTAATTTTTTTGCCAATCTTCAGGTGTATGGCCTGTTTCCACCCTTGCATTAAAATATGCCACCAAATTTTCCATGGGAATATTGCCGTGAATGCCGCCCGGGGTGGACATGGCAAAACCGGGGATATCCTTGGTTTTTCGGTGCACTTCTTTGGTGTGCCGCGCTACTTCCTCGGGCGTGCCAAAGGTCAAAATATTGGTTTCAATGCCGCCGATGATAATTTTATCGCCAAAATGTGCGATGATTTTATCAAAGTCCGTTGCAGGGTTTTCCAGCATAACGCCGTCTACGCCCACCTCTTTTAATCTTGGGAAAAAGGTCTCCATATTTCCGTCTGCCGTGAGGATGATTTTCTTTCCTTGCTTTTTGGGGATTGCAAAGAGCTCTTGATACCTTGGGAAAATATATTCATCGTACCAAGCAGGCGAAAAAACAGGCCCATTCGCATTTGCCAGGTCATCATGCACAAAAACAAAAGGACTATCCACGCTGCTAAGCAGCTCCATGGCAAGTTTGGACTGTTCAAAGGCCTTATCTAAGAATTTTGTTTGAAAGCCCACAGGGTCTATGGAAGCGGCCAGCATAAAGACCTCCCAGCCAAGGCATTCCACTCCCCACATAAAAAATGTGGTATAGAACATGTAATAATATAGGCCAATGTCCCCTACTGCTGCCATGCGCTCCGCAATTTCGGTAGCATCCATGCGATGGGGCACCGGAGTGATGAGCTTTTGATAATCCAACTCTACACTTTCGGCCTCTAAAAAATCGTCCACATCCGCATAGGGATAGTGAAAGCGCATATATGTATCATACATTCCCAAATGGGCTCTGCCGTAGCCATTGCCATCGTCTGTGCTCTCGCCCGGCTTTAACGGCTTTGGTGCATTTTCAAGGGGCACACGGTTGATGATATCAATGCCCAGCTTGTGGTATGCCCGAAGAAATGCTTCTTTTGTATTTTGGAATGGATCTAGTCCCGACGCCAGTGCAATGATGCCGGGATGGTTGAGGGTTTCCTTTGAAGGGCCTTTTGCAGGCTTTTTTCCGCTTGCAAGTGCCAAAACATCTTTTATCATTTTGTGAACCTTCTTTTTGTTATTATTATATTTGCCTATTTTTCAGTTTTTCGCTCAGCAAACGCAGTGCACGGCCTCTATGGCTGATGCTGTTTTTTTCTTCTGCCAAAAGCTCTGCAAAGCTGCGATCCCATTCATTTGGAAAAAAAATGGGGTCATACCCAAAACCGCCGCTTCCAAGGCACGTATAGCCTATGCTGCCTTCGCACTCGCCTCTTGCAATTACAATGTCCTCTTCCGTTAACGCTATGGCCACGACCGATACAAACCTGGCACTTCTGCACAATGCACTTCCAAGTTCACTTAGCAGTTTATTTACCCTATCCTCATCACTGCCCGGCGCATACCTTGCAGAGTGCACACCGGGGGCGCCGCCCAAATGGTCTACCTCCAAACCGGAATCATCGGAAAGTGCCGGAAAGCCTGCGGCTTTCATAAATGCCACCGCTTTGATAACGGCATTTTCTTCAAATGTACTTCCATTTTCCTCCGGTTCAAAGTGCAGACCAGCTTCCTTTGCGGAAATGACGATAAAGCCCATGGGCTCTAAAATTTCTTTTAGTTCCTTTAATTTTCCCGGGTTATTTGTTGCCGCCAAAATTTTCATGCCAATCGCCCTTCCATGCTCTTTTTGATTTGTTATTCAATGGAAATAATATAATAATATACCGGCTGGCCGCCGAATTGCATGGATATATCCACTGCTGGGAACGCTTTTTGGATATGAGATTGCAGCCACTGATTTTCCTGCTCGCTAATCTCAGCGGAGCTATAAATTGTGACAATTCCACTATTATCTGTAATCATATTCTTCACAAGCTCAAAAGCAACCTTGGCAGGCTTGCTTCCTTTTGCCAAAATATTGTCTCCCGCAAGGCCTATGATATCTCCTTGCTTGATGACCCTTCGGCCTACCTTGCTGTCTCTCACCGCCCAGGTGACAGAAGCGGTCTTTACCTGCCGCAAGGCCTCTTCCATGATTTGTAGGTTACAGGAAGCATCCTCTGCCTCATCAAAGGCAAGCAGTGCGGAAATCCCCTCCGTAACCGTTGAGGTAGGGATTACAATCAACTTCCCGTCATATAGCTCCTGCGCCTGATGGGCCGCCAAAATAACATTTTTATTGTTGGGCAAAAGATAAATAACTTCTGCACGGATGGACTGCACGGCAAGAAGCAGATCCCCTGCACTTGGGTTCATGGTCTGACCACCCTCCACCACCACATCTGCACCGATTTGTCCAAAGATATCCGAAAAGCCCGCTCCCGCACTGACCACAACAAATGCATATGGCTTTTTGGGTTTACTATTTAATTTTTGCCTTAGCTGAGCACGCATATTGTCAATTTTTATACCTTCAATTTCGCCGATTGTAAGTGCTTTTTCGATGACGAGGCCAGGATTGTCGGTATGAATATGCACCTTCACAAGTGCTTCTTCATTCACCCACACAAGGCTATCGCCCATGGGTTCAATTTCTGCCTTCATTTCGCCGCAATCTCCTGCATCCTCTGGTTTATTTATGATAAATTCAGTGCAATAGGTAAAGCGTATATCTTCCTGGGTCTGCTCTTTCTCCGGCAGGGGAATATCTTGCACTACCTCCTCTTGGTTTTGTATGCAATCAATTGCACTGCCTGTTTTCACCGCATGGAGCATTCCTTCCAGTACATACACCCAGCCCTGCCCACCTGCATCAACAACGCCTGCTGCTTTGAGTTTTGGCAGTAGCTTTGGGGTCTGCTCCAAAGAAATTTTGGCCTGCCCCAGCGTGGCGAAAAGAACCTCTTCCAGTGAATTTGCATTTTCAAGTGCCAATGCCGCCTTTGCGCTTTCTTTTGCCACAGTCAGAATAGTGCCCTCCACGGGATTCACAACCGCAGCATATGCGGTGATGGCGCCTGCCATCAGAGCTTTTGCCATGGCCATGGGGCTGAGCTGCTCCACCTTTTTCAGCTCTGCCGACATGCCCCTAAAAAGCTGAGAAAGGATCACTCCGGAGTTTCCTCGTGCACTCTTTAGTGTTGCTACCGCAATTTGCTCGGCGGCCTCTTTGAGCGACAGCTCCATTGCCGCCTGTGCGGCCATACAGGCACCGTTCATGGTCATGCACATATTTTTACCGGTATCCCCATCGGGAACCGGAAATACATTCATTGCATCTAAGGCCTCTGCGTTATTTTTCACATTGTTTGCCGCAGAAATCACCATAAGAGCATACATATTAGACATCCGCTATTCCTCCTAATCCAAATCAGTTGACTCTCCCAATCTCATCCACACGTACATTGACGCAGGATACCTTGCAACCGGTCATTTTCTCCACCTGATAAATGACACCATCCCGAATATTGGCACTGATGCTGTCCATATTCACGCCGTAGGCTGCCACAATATAGATGTCAATCGCAATAGCTCCCTTTTGAGCCTTGACCTTTACGCCTCTGGTACTGCCTATCTCAGGAGTAAGTTTTACACGCTTGCCTTTTCCCTTGTCGGACAGGGCAAGCACACCGTAGCAACCAAGTGCGATGATTGCGGATATTTTAATGATAACCACATCCGATACGCCAACTTCACCATAAAGATTTTGATTTTTAAGCATTTTTGTGCTCCTCCTTATTTTTTTATATATTCCAGTGTAAAAGTAAATGTTGTCATTCCATCCGGAGTGCTTGTGGCCCAAATTGTTTCTTTGTGCTGTGCAATTAGGCTTTTTACGATATATAATCCCAGTCCTACGCCTGTTTTATCCATGCTTCGAGATTTATCGCTTTTATAAAATCGATCCCAAATATGCTTTAAATCCTCTTCTGCTATGCTCTGCCCGCTATTTTGCACGGAAACATTTGCTCTGCCGCCTTTTGTTTCAACTTTGATGCGCAAATTCCCCTCCTCTTCTGAAAACTTGACCGCATTATCGAGTAAATTCAGAATAACTCTTTCGATGGCATCTTTATCTGCGGATACGAAGCATTTGTCGCTTTCAAAATCCACTTCAACCCGTAGCTTTTTATCGGTAATCTTGTTTTCATAGCGCAGGAGCACCAATCTGATTTGTTCATTCACATCGTACTTTTGAGGAGCAATCTGCCTCCCGCCGGTTTCAATTCTTGCCACGTCCAACAGATCATTGACCAGTCTTGATAATCTGTTCATTTCCTCCACTACAATGGTGAGGTATTCATTTTGCTTTTGCGATGGAATTGTGCCATCCAAAATACCTTCCAAAAAACCTACGATAATTGTAATCGGCGTTCGTATCTCATGAGTGAGGTTGGCAATAAAGCTTTTGCGCATATCCTCTAGTTCCTTGAGTGCATCGGCCATTTCATTAAAATTAGCAGCAAGCTGGCCGATTTCGTCTTTATTGCGAATGGAGAGATGTACATCAAAATTTCCCGACGCAAAGGACCTTGCGGCTTCATTTATTTTTTTCAGTGACCCCGTCATCCCTTTGGCAATGATAAAGGCGAAAATGGAGGCAAGGATGAATGCAAAAATCGTAGAGGTGATAATGAGATAAAAAATATCCGATTTCATCGCAGATGCCATCGGCACCGGCATAATGCCATAAATGCCGCCGATCACAGTTTGCCCATAATAAACAGGCCGCCCCACGATGATATAGATAGATTTGGTGAATATATCTCCAAACCTGCCCCGATGGCTTATTTTCTCTCCCGATAGTATTTTATCGGTTAGTTGCTGGGGAAGCTTTTTGCCGTAAAATTCATTTTGTGCTTCGCTTGTGAGGGCCACAATTCGTTTATCCGCATCAAATACAACAATATATCCCCCAAAGCTTTGGCTATAGTTTTCTACATTAATATCCAGTACTTTTTTGTAAATCTGGTCATATCCGGAGCTACTTAAAAGAGAAGTGAGTTCTGCGATTTTTTCAATTTGCCCCGTAAGCATAACCTCTTGCGTTTTATGCATATAGTCCCCGAAAAATTCAAATAATAGGATATTCATCGTCAGAAAGCTGAACAGCACCAGCAAAAGCGATATGGCGAAAAATTTATGCCGAATACTTTTAAACATCATTTCACCTCAAATTTATACCCCACACCCCAAACGGTGGTGAGATTCCAGTTCTGTTCATATCCCTCTATCTTTTTTCTGAGCCTTTTAATATGCACATCCACAGTTCGGGAATCTCCATAAAAATCATATCCCCATACCTCTTCTAAAATTTGTTCCCTAGTAAAAACTCTATTAGGGTGAAATGCCAAAAAATACAAAAGCTCTATCTCTTTTGGTGCCGCTTCCACTTGCTTTCCGGCAATTTTGAGTTCATAGGTTGTAAGGTTAATAGATAAGTTCGCAAATACGATTTCCTTTTCTCCCGCCGTATTTTGGCCTGTTCTTCTGATGACGGCCTTTATTCTTGCCACAAGCTCCCTCGTGTCAAACGGCTTTACAATATAATCATCCGCGCCAAGCTCAAGGCCTAGCACCTTGTCAAAGGTTTCGCCTTTGGCAGTGAGCAAAATCACTGGCACATTGCTAATACGGCGAATTTCTCTGCATACCTGAAAACCGTCCATTTTTGGCATCATAATATCAAGCACAACAAGATCGGGTGGATTTTCTTTAAACAAAGCAAGTGCACGCATGCCATCGCACGCAATCTGCGCTACAAAGCCTTCCTTTTCAAGGTATAGCTTAATCAGCTCACATATATGATAATCATCATCTGCAATCAATATTTTTTTGTCCTTCATATATTACCACTCCGCAAAAAAAATATTACGATTTAATTCATTTATGGATATTATACCATACTTTTCTTTAAAAATCTATTGCTTATTCAAATTTTTGTGGTATAATTTTGATTAAAACATTCAAAAATGAGCACATTTTTCCACAGCAGATTTCCACAGCCAATTGATTTCGTGGACTTCGCATAGAAAAATGACGCTATATTTATTTTGAAACAATAAAAAAAGGATGTGCCAATTACATGAAATTAGGTATTGTAGGTCTACCAAACGTAGGCAAAAGTACCCTCTTTAACGCCATTACCCGTGCCGGCGCCGAGTCTGCCAATTATCCCTTTTGCACCATTGAGCCAAATGTTGGGGTCGTAGCCGTTCCCGACAGTCGGCTTGTTGCTCTTGAAAAAATGTATGTGCCGGAGAAGGTAACGCCTGCCATTATTGAATTTGTGGATATTGCAGGACTTGTCAAAGGTGCTAGCCGTGGAGAAGGCCTTGGTAATAAATTCCTTTCCCATATTCGAGAGGTCGATGCAATTATTCATATGGTTCGCTGTTTTTCCGATCCCAACGTCGTACATGTAGACGGCAGTGTTGACCCTCTTCGAGACATTGAAACCATTCAATTCGAACTTATTTTTGCTGATTTGGAAACAATAGAAAAACGAATTGAAAGATGTCGCAAAGCTTCAAAATCCGGTGATCAAAAGCTACTCTTAGAACTTGAAGCGCTTGAAAAAATAAAAAAGACGATGGAAAGTGGTCTGCCTGCAAGAGCGGCGCAGCTATCTCCCGAGGAAAAAGAGCTTGTGGGCGATATTTCGCTTCTGAGCGCAAAGCCGGTAATCTATGCCGCCAATGTTGCGGAAGAGGAGCTGGCAAAAGACTTCTCGGCTAATCCGCATACACAAAAGGTGGCAGAGCTTGCAAAAGCGGAGGATGCACAAATCATGACCGTATCCGCCAAAATCGAAGAAGAAATCGCCTCCTTAGAGCCTGAAGACAGACTGGCGTTTTTAGCAGATTTAGGCCTCAAGGAATCGGGACTCGACAGGCTGATTAAAGCAAGTTACGAATTGCTTGGACTTATTAGTTATTTAACTGCCGGACCAAAAGAGGTTCGTGCATGGACCATCACAAAGGGTACCTGTGCACCGCAAGCGGCAGGCAAAATCCACACCGATTTTGAGCGGGGCTTTATTCGTGCAGAGGTAGTGTCGTATGAGGATTTAATGGCCTGCGGCAGCAACGCCATTGCAAAGGAAAAAGGGTTGGTGCGCTCTGAAGGCAAGGAATATGTCATGCAGGACGGCGATATCGTGCTATTTCGATTTAATGTATAGTGATTTGCGATTTTTTTATTTGTGTTAAAAATTTGTCAAAGTTTTGTGTAAACTATTGAAATGTCTTTCATTTTATGATAAAATGCGAATATGGATAAAAAAACCTATGCGAGGTGGATGGAATGTTTACAACAGTAATTGGTGAAATTAATTCAGCCGAGGATGCCGGCGCCGGAATACTGCAGGAAGCTGCCGCCAAAGGCAGGGATGCTCAGGTCATGGCTAAAATGCAAGCCGCAGCTCTTTTGCAGGATGCAAAAAGTGAAGGTCAAAAGGAAGCAGATGCCATTATAAAATATGCCACGGCACATGCTGAGGAAGCGAAAACAAAAATTACATTGGAGTATCAGCATAAGGCAGATGCCATCGGTGAGCTGAGTAAGAAAAATCATAGCAAAGCCGTTGCACTTGTTGTATCTTCTCTTCGGACTGAAATATAATTTAGCGAAAGGAGTGTTCCCTTTTGGCTATTCTTCCTATGAAGAAAATAAGTATTTTTTGCCATAAGTCCCAGCAACGCAAGCTGCTTGACAATCTCCAGAGCTTTGGCGTTGTAGAAATTCTGCCGGTCGATTTGCAGGACCATCTTATGAGCGATGACCGCTCCTTTGCTATCAATATGATTGATAGAGAAATTGCGCAGGTAAAAAGCGCCATTGAAGTGCTCACCCCCTATTTGAAAGAGAAAAATGGACTTTTCCAAGGGAGGCAGTGCATTGAAAAGGAGAGTCTACTGGAAATCTATCAGCAAAGGCAGCAGCTTTACAAAGACATTCAGCAAATCAATACACTTTCTAAAGAGGCAGATGGTTATCAGTCTGCTATCGCCAAATGCCATGCGCAGATCAGTGCCCTATCCGTTTGGGAGGGTTTTGACCTGCCACTTGGTTTTAAAGGCACAAAAACATGTATTGCTTTTATCGGTGTGTTGCCGTCCTCTGTTTTGGCAGAGGCTTTTTGTGCAGACTTCGAAGAAGAAATCAGTGGCAGTGTTTGGATTATTTCCAAAAACACAGAGCAAAGCTGTATATTTGCATTGGCACACAAGGAGTATGTCGTCAAGGCAGAGGAGTTATTGCGCAAAAATGGCTTTTCTCGTCCCGGCCTTGTTCATTTTAACCGCACGGCCCCCATGGAAATAGCCTCTTTGCAAAAGCAGATCGATCAACATCTTGAAAAAATGCAAAATGCGAAGGATGCTTTTGCAGAATATGCAAGCACAATGATGGCTGAGCTTCGGCTTTTCTGCGACCATTTACTGGTTCGGCGGGATCGCTATGAAGCTTTTAATTACTGTGGAGATACCAGAACCTGTTTTGCATTATCCGGATGGGTTCCCGCGCGAAGCGCACCTGCGCTTCAGGAGCATTTGCAATCTGAATTTTCCTGCCATGTGAACATAACCGATCCCTCGGAGGATGAGGAAATTCCGGTTTTATTTGATAATAATCAATTTGTATCTCCCGTGGAAAGCGTAACCGAAATGTACAGCATGCCCTCTCGCAAGGATGTGGACCCCAACCCTGTGATGGCCATCTTTTATTATGTTTTTTTTGGTATGATGCTCAGCGATGCTGCTTATGGCGTTATCATGGTCATTGGAACAAGCCTTTTGCTTCGCAGAAAAAATTTAGAAAGCAGTATGAAAAAATTCCTTACCATGTTCTTGTACTGCGGAATATCCACTATTTTATGGGGTACTTTATTCGGCAGTTGGTTTGGAAATTTTGCAACCATTGTATCCCAGACATTTTTTGGCGGCTCCTTTGTGATTGCGCCTATGTGGTTTGACCCTGTGAACAACCCCATGAAGCTACTTATTTTTTCTTTTATCTTGGGGCTCATTCATATTTTTACCGGTATGGCAGTACAGTTCTACAAGCTAACCCGTCAGGGCAAGTTCTTGGATGCTGTGTTTGATGTTGGTTTTTGGTTTATGGTCATCATCGGTTTGCTCTTGCTTATTCCCGGTGGACAAATTGCCCTTGCCGGCAAATACATCGCAATATTAGGCAGTATCGGGCTGGTATTGACCCAAGGCAGGGATCAGACGAATATTTTCATGAAGCTTTCTTCCGGCCTGCTTAGTTTGTATAACATTACCGCCTATTTAAGTGATGTACTCTCCTACTCCAGGCTACTTGCCTTAGGGCTTGCCACGGGGGTTGTAGGTACGGTTGTAAACACCATGGGTGCGCTTGCCGGAGGTGGCGTTATCGGTGCGATAGTCCTTAGTATTGTATTTGTATTGGGGCATACCATGAATATTGGCATCAATATGTTGGGGGCGTTTGTTCATACCAACCGACTACAATATGTGGAGTTTTTCAGCAAGTTTTATGAGGGCGGCGGCAAAGCCTTTAAGCCCTTTGCAATTCATACAAAATATTTTAGAATGAAGGAGGACATTTAAATGAACATTTTAGGTACGGTACTGGCACTACTGGGCGCTTCTCTTGCGGCCGGTCTTTCCGGCATTGGGTCTGCTCGCGGGGTAGGTATTGTGGGCGAAGCCGGTGCAGGTGTAGTTACTGAAACACCGGAAAAATTCGGTCAAATTCTTATTCTGCAGTTGCTTCCGGGTACCCAAGGTATTTACGGACTACTGACGGCGTTTCTTATTCTTTCAAAGATAGGCATTGTCGGAGGAACTCCTATCGTCGAATGGCAAACAGGCTTATTGTATCTTTTTGCCTCGTTGCCCATTGCAATCGTTGGCCTTTTCTCTGCAATCTCCCAAGGGAAAACTGCCGCAGCCGGTGTGAGCATTATTGCCAAAAAGCCGGAGGAGCTTGTAAAAGCCATTATGTTCGCAGCCATGGTGGAAACATATGCAGTGCTTGCACTACTGGTTTCGCTTTTATCAGTATTTGGTATCAAATAAGCGTAAAGGAATGATTGGCACAATGAACGGGCTTGAAAAATTAACTCAAAAGATTATCGCAGATGCCCGTGCAGAGGCAGATGATATCACAATGGCTGCAGAAGCACAGGCGAAACAAATCATCGAAAAAGGTGCGGAAGATGCACAAAAAGCGAAGACTGTCGTTATAGAAAATGCCCGCATTCAAGCGGTTTTGCTGAAATCCTCCGCTGAATCCTCAGCTCACAGCGAAGGCAGACGATTGCAGCTTTCTACCAAAATTTCCGCCATCAATCGTGTGTTTGAGGATGCGCTTATTTTTCTTCAAAATCAAGATCCTTTGCAGTATTTTGACCTCATGAAGCAATTGATTGAAAAATATGCTACCGGCAATCCGTGCGTACTTGAATTTTCTCCTGCGGATATGGAGCGTATGCCCGCTGATTTTTCAGCGTTTCTATCAAGTGCATATGGAACGATTACACTGCGCACAGCAGGTCGCGATTTGGGCGGTGGATTTATTATCAAATGTGGCGGAGTAGAAGAAAACTGCACCTTTGCTTCTATGTTATCTGCTGGGCGAGAACAATTAGAGGATGAAATTGCCAAAGTGCTCTTTGGTGCATAAAAGGAGGTGAGGCTCATGGGCGAGATGGATTACGCTTATGCGGTGGCAAGAATTCGCGCAGTGGAAACGGGGCTTTTATCCAAGGTTGATTTTGACCAACTGCTCTTAGCACGAGATATTACGGAATGCATGAGGCTACTGATAGACCGTGGTTATGCACAAGACAAGCAGCCTGCCGAGGAAACCGATTATGAATTTATATTAACCAGCGAACTGGAAAGCGCTTGGGCACTTGTCATGGAGATAGCACCTCATCCGGAAATTTTTCATGGACTTTTGTATAAACACGATTTTCATAATTTTAAAACCGTGCTCAAAGGCATGTCAAAAACACTGGAGTATGAAGGCTATTTGCTCACACCAAATACAGTAAGTCCCACGCTAATGCGCCAAGCGGTTGTTGATGCAAATTTTGATTTATTGCCGCTTTTTATGCAAAATGCGGCAAAATCAGCCTACGAAGCGCTATGTAACAGTGACGACAGCAGGGCTGCTGAAGTACTTTTGGATAAAGCGTCTCTTTTGGCTCTTCAAACTTCTGCAAAGGAAACGAATATTCCCTATTTTATGCGTTTATCCGATATTCTGTGTGATTGTTCCAATCTCCGCGCGGCACTGAGGATGGCATATCAAAATTGTTCTTTGGATTTTTCAGGCCATGTGCTCTCCCCCTGTGGTACGCTTTACATGAAAGAGCTTGCATCCGCAGTGGCAAGTGGCACGAGTGCTGTACTGGATTTTATTCAAAGAAGCAGTTACAGCGCATCATTAGAAGCCTCCGCCTCCTCCATGTGGGAAATGGAAAAATGGTGGGATGGGTATATTCTTTCCCACTTGCAAAGCGCAAAACTGAAAGCATTTGGCCCGGACCCTCTTTTTGCATATCTTTTTGCAAAAGAAACGGAAATCAAAAATATCCGCATTATTCTTTCCGGCAAAATGGGTAACTTACCGGATGAGTCTATCAGAGAAAGGTTGAGACAGCTGTATGTATAAAATCGGCGTAATTGGCCGCATAGACAGTATTCAGGGATTTGCGGCACTTGGCATGGATCTATATCCTGTGCAAACAGCCCAGCAGGGCCGGCAGGCTCTGCACCATATGGCAAACGAAAATTATGCAATTATATATATAACCGAGCAGCTGTCCGTTGAGATTGAGGAGGATATTGACAGCTATAAGGATTGCAGGCTTCCGGCCGTCATTCCGATACCGGGCGTAGAGGGAAGCCTCGGAATCGGCCTTCGAAATGTCAAAAAATCCGTTGAACGAGCAGTAGGCTCGGATATTCTTTTTAAAGACTGAGTATGGAAAGCAGGTGATTACATTTGAACGGAAAAATTCTAAAAGTATCCGGCCCACTTGTGGTTGCATCCGGCATGAGAGATGCAAATATGTTCGATGTTGTTCGTGTTAGCGATAAAAAGCTAATCGGCGAAATCATTGAAATCCATGGTGATAAGGCCTCCATTCAGGTATATGAAGAAACCTCCGGTTTAGGACCCGGCCAGCCGGTATACTCTACAGGTGCTCCCTTGAGTGTGGAACTGGGCCCGGGGCTTATTGGACATATTTACGATGGTATTGCACGGCCGCTGACCGATATTATGGCCATTGCCGGCACCAATCTGCAACGAGGCGTGGATGTACCCTCCTTAAATCGAGACGCCAAATGGGAATTCGTCCCTTGCCTTTGCGAAGGGGATATGGTTTGCCCCGGTGATATTATCGGCAGTGTGCAGGAAAATGAGCTGATTAATCATAAGATCATGGTGCCAATGGGTGTTTCGGGTAAAATTGAAAAAATAGAAAATGGCCAATTTACCGTTACAGAGGTTGTCTGCACCATCGCACAACAAAATGGAGAAATTTATGAAATAACCCTTATCCAGAAATGGCCGGTGCGCCGCAGCAGGCCGTATACGAAAAAGTTATCTCCCGATATTCCTTTGATAACCGGCCAACGCACTCTCGATGCCATATTCCCCATTGCAAAAGGCGGTGTTGCCGCTGTGCCGGGGCCTTTTGGCAGTGGCAAAACGGTTGTTCAGCACCAGCTTGCCAAGTGGGCGGATACGGATGTGGTTGTATACATCGGCTGTGGCGAGCGTGGAAATGAAATGACAGATGTGCTAAATGAGTTTCCAGAGCTGATTGACCACCGCAGTGGCCAATCTTTGATGAAGCGCACGGTGCTGATTGCCAATACCTCCGATATGCCCGTAGCGGCTCGTGAAGCATGTATTTATACCGGCATTACCATTGCCGAATATTTTCGAGATATGGGTCTTAGTGTTGCTGTTATGGCGGACTCTACCTCCAGATGGGCGGAAGCGCTTCGTGAAATGTCCGGCCGCTTAGAGGAAATGCCGGGCGAGGAAGGCTATCCTGCATATCTTGGTAGCCGACTTGCTCAGTTTTATGAACGAGCAGGGCGTGTGATGTCGCTCGGGACTCAGCCCAGAGAGGGAGCGCTATCCGTTATCGGTGCCGTTTCCCCACCGGGTGGTGATATGTCGGAGCCTGTATCTCAAGCGACCCTTCGTATCGTAAAGGTATTTTGGGGGCTTGATGCTTCCCTCGCTTACCGTCGGCATTTTCCTGCCATTAACTGGCTTCGCAGTTATTCGTTGTATTTGGATGGTTTGTCCGATTGGTATGCCAAAAATGTTGCTCCCGACTGGATGGATAAAAGGGCAAGAATTATGCGTATGCTTCAAGTGGAGGCAGAATTAGATGAAATTGTAAAGCTTGTGGGTATTGATGCGTTATCTCCAGGTGACAGAGTGATGTTAGAGGCCACTCGCTCTATTCGCGAGGATTTTCTGCAACAAAATGCCTTCAATGAGGTGGATACTTATACCCCCATTGAAAAGCAGTATCAAATGATGTCTCTCGTACTTGCGTTTTATGATAAAACCATGGAGGGTCTCCAAAAAGGTGCGTCTTTGGATGCCATGATCAGTCTGCCTGTTCGAGAAAGGATTGGACGTTTCAAGGATCTGCCGATAGAAGAGACTGCAGGCAGTTATCAGAGCATCCTCTCGGATTTGGATACTGCAATTGGCAATTTGATCAGCAAAAAGGAGGGTGAATAATGCCTAAAGAATATAGAACCATTGAGGAAGTCGCCGGGCCGCTTATGCTGGTGCAGGATGTGGAGAATGTAACCTATAACGAACTGGGTGAAATAGAGCTCTCCTCCGGTGAGGTTCGCAGATGCAGGGTGCTGGAGATTAACGGTTCCAATGCGTTGGTACAGCTTTTTGAAAGCTCTGCCGGCATTAATCTTGCAAAGAGCAAGGTTCGATTTTTAGGCAGAGGTATTGAGCTTGCCGTATCAGAGGATATGCTGGGCAGGGTATTTGATGGCCTTGGCAGTCCAAAAGACGGCGGTCCTCCCATTGTGCCCGATGCGCGTATTGATATCAATGGCGTGCCCATGAACCCTGCTGCCCGAAATTATCCAAAGGAATTTATCCAGACAGGTGTTTCGGCCATTGACGGGCTCAACACCTTGGTTCGCGGACAGAAACTGCCTATTTTTTCTGCATCCGGTCTCCCCCATGCCAATCTTGCGGCGCAAATTGCAAGGCAGGCAAAGGTAAGAGGGCGTGAGGAAAAATTTGCTGTTGTCTTTGCCGCGGTTGGTATTACCTTTGAAGAATCTAATTTTTTTATTGAGGATTTTAAGAAAACCGGTGCCATTGACAGGGCCGTGCTATTTATTAACCTAGCCAATGACCCTGCCATTGAGCGTATCGCAACACCACGTATGGCGTTAACCGCCGCAGAGTATTTGGCCTTTTCACTGGATATGCACGTACTGGTTATCATTACTGATATTACAAACTATGCTGATGCACTGCGTGAGGTATCTGCCGCTCGCAAGGAGGTGCCTGGGCGACGTGGCTATCCGGGATATATGTATACCGACCTTGCGACGCTATATGAACGTGCAGGCCGCCTCAAGGGCAAGGAGGGAAGCATCACGCTCATCCCCATTCTTACCATGCCGGAGGAGGATAAAACCCATCCCATTCCCGATCTGACTGGGTATATCACTGAAGGGCAAATTATTCTCAGCAGCGAATTGAACCGCAAAGGGCTTACCCCGCCAATAGATGTATTGCCCTCTCTTTCTCGATTAAAGGATAAGGGTATTGGCGAAGGCAAAACCAGAGCAGACCATGCCGGCACGATGAATCAGCTGTTTGCCGCTTATGCAAGAGGCAAAGAAGCCAAGGAACTGATGGTAATTTTGGGTGATGCCGCCCTTAGCGATGTGGATAAGCTGTATGCCAAATTTGCAGACGAGTTTGAAACAACCTATGTATCGCAAGGCTATTATACGGATAGAAGCATTGAAGAAACGCTATCTCTTGGCTGGCGACTTCTTTCCATTCTACCAAGGAGTGAACTAAAGCGTATTAAGGATGAATATCTAAACGAGTATTACGGGAAATGAGGTGAACCAAATGGCCATCATGCAGGTAAATCCGACCCGTATGGAGCTGACAAAACTGAAGAAAAGGTTGGTCACCGCACTACGCGGCCATAAGCTTCTCAAAGACAAGAGAGATGAGCTGATGCGCCAATTTCTTGACATTGTGCGCAAAAACAAAGAGCTGCGCGAAAATGTGGAAGTTGCTATGGCAAATGCACACAAGCATTTTGCAGTGGCAAGAGCGGTAATGCAAAAAGAGGTGATGGGGCAAGCTCTGATGGTGCCCAAACAGCACATTTCTTTGGAGGTGTCCTATCGCAATGTGATGAGTGTCAATATTCCCGTATTTGAATACATTGCAAAATATTCCGCTCCTTCTGATGTGTATCCATATGGGTATACCTATACCTCCGGCGATTTGGATACGGCAATCAGTAAGCTATCGGACAACTTGCCTTCCTTACTGGCGCTTGCACAGAGCGAAAAATCTGCTCAGCTGCTTGCTCTGGAGATTGAAAAGACTCGTCGGCGAGTCAATGCACTGGAATATGTACTCATCCCCCGCCTTCAGGAAACCATTAAATATATCGCCATGAAACTGGATGAGAGCGAGCGAAGCAATTTAACTCGACTCATGAAGGTCAAGGATATGATGATTAAGGAGCTGTTAGAGGCGAAGCATAGGGGAAATGTGTGATAAACTGTACAATGCTAAATGGTCTCTTTATTTGAAAGTAATATGAATATATAAATAATCAACCTTGCTTTGATGACAAAGTAAGGTTGATTATTTATTAGCATA
>CAZQDP010000048.1:0-19127 GCA_964592375.1 uncultured Eubacteriales bacterium
CCATAATCACCAAATCCGCGCTTATAAACGACATTTGTGGCATTGGTGGTTTCATTTCTAAATACAAAGAAGGTATGCCCAAGCAAGTTCATTTGCAAAATCGCTTCGTCTATGCTCATCGGCTTCATGATGAATTTTTTGCTCTTGCCAATATTGTATTCCGCTTCTTCTTCCACATCATATAGAGCAGCATTGGCTACATCTGGCTCAAATGCACTCTCATGCAACTTTTTTTCAAGCCTTGTTTTATTCTTTCTAATCTGCCGTTCCAGTATTTCTGCGGCATGGTTGATGGATGCATACATATCATGGCTAATATCCTCGGCACGATAAATGAAACCGCCGTGATGAATGGTGACCTCCACCTTGAAAAACTTCCTTTCATGGCTCAGCACTACATGGGCATCCGTATCCTTGTCAAAAAACCTTGCAATCTTCCCGATTTTCTGCTCCACTCTCAGTTTTAGTGCTTCACTGACCTCCAATTTTCTTCCGGCAATAATAATGTTCATAAATATCCTCCTTTTCAGGCCATGCCTGCTAAATTTATAATACAAATACTAAAACGCTTAAATAATCACCTTGGCATGTCTTGTTACATGACAGCTGATGGTCACCGCTACCGGCAGTCCTGCTATGTGGGTGGGGAACACCTCAATATTGACGCCCATTGCAGTTACTTTGCCGCCAAGCCCCTGAGGACCTATTCCGGTTTGATTGATTTTCCCCAGTAGCTCCTCCTCCATTTGTGCATAATATGGCTGAGGGTTATTGCTATCCACCGTGCGAAGCAATGCTTTCTTGGATAAGAGAGCCGCCTTGTCCATGCTCCCCCCAATGCCAACACCTACTACGATGGGCGGACAAGGATTAGAACCGGCTTTGGTCACTGTATCGACCACGAAACGTTTCACACCCTCTGCCCCCTGTGACGGCGTAAGCATGGTGACCGCGCCCATGTTTTCACTACCAAAGCCCTTTGGCATGATGGTGAGCGCAATTTGATCTCCGGGCGAGAGCTCATAATAAATCACTGCCGGTGTATTATCTCCGGTGTTCTGGCGAAAAATCGGGTCTGCTACCACAGATTTACGCAAATACCCGTTTTGATAACCTCTTCGTATTCCTTCATTGATGGCATCCGTGATATCACCCTGGATATGCACTTCCTGACCAACCTTGGCAAATACAATCACCATGCCTGTATCTTGGCATATTGGCACCTGCTTCTCAGCGGCAATTTGTGCATTTTCAAGTAATGTCTCCAGTACCTCAATGCCAACAGGTGAACTTTCGCTTTTCTTCCCCTTTTGCAGGGCACAGTATATATCTTCATTCAAGTTACAATTGGCCTTGATACAAAGCTTTTCAATTTCTGCGCTAATCTGCGCCGCTTCTATTTCTCGCATACATCCTCCTTGGCACACAAAATATCGAGAATTTGCTGCGCATCCTGTGCGATATAATCCGCGCCTGCCTCAACTAGCTCAGCACGACTGCCATATCCGAACAGAACGCCGATAGAATCAATTCCTGCAATTTTTGCGGCCTCGATATCAAACTTCCTATCCCCCACCATGATGGCCTTGCTTTTATCCTTTATCTGATGCTTTAAAAACATATCGGTAATGAGCTGCGACTTGGGCTTTTCAGACTGGCTAGCGGTAACCGCTGATACATCGCTAAAATAGTTTCGAATTTGAAAATGCTCTAAAACAATATTTGCAAATTTATCCGGCTTTGATGTAGCTACAAACAGCTTGGCGCCCGCCGCTTGCAGCTTTTGCAGCAGGAGCGCTATTCCATCATAGAGCCGATTTTCATATACGCCGGATACCGAATATACCTCGCGATAGTATTCCACTGCTTTTTCTGCATCCGCACGGCTCAAATCGTAGTACTCCATATAAGAGACTACCAAAGGCGGCCCGATAAATCGGTCAATTTTAGACAACTCGTTTTCGATTATTCCCAGCTTGCCAAGTGAGTAAATAACCGCCCTGGCAAGGCCTTCCTTTGGATCGGTAAGTGTACCGTCCAAATCAAAGAAAATATACTCATATCGCAACGCGCAAGGTTTATCCACTGTATTCAACAAAGATCATATCCCCTTTGGCTACATTGTATTTGATTTTTCCACTCAGCGCGGCACCATTAACACAACATTCTGCCATAATATAATTATCTTCCCACCCGAACGAAGTAATATACAAGCTATGAATTTCTGTTTCCTTCAGGTTTTCGAGCCACTTTTTGATGTATGGAACAATATCCACATTCATTTCTGTTTGCACATCAATCAGCACTAAATTAGTCATTTTTTCAGAGGCACCACTGCCTACCGCAATCATTTTTTCACTGGGAGATAACTTCAATGCTTGTATGCTCTGCTCGCAGCTTAACAATTTTTTTGGTTTGTTGTCATTGATGATATAAAGATACTTATCCTTGAGTTTGCTCTCGTAATACTTTGAATATACGATGCCTTTGCTCGTATGTAAAAATCGAAAATGATCAAACTTTTCATTGAATAGGGCAAGACAAAAACCCTTTGCAGACAAAAGTGCCACATCATCTTCACTCGTCTCACAAGCGGATACAGCCTGCATGAACTCATTTTCTCTATCTGTACCGACATAATCCAGTGCACGGTACATACAATACCATTTTATGCCGCGACAGTCTGTCTTTAAACCTTCTTTAATAAGTGTTGGTGCATCAAACACTTTAAAAGCCGCATTGACCTTCGGGCTGGTTGTGGTAAAATATCCTGCAAGCGATATCTCATTATCAGGGGCAATGGTAAGAAAATCCGTTTTCACACTTCTCCACAAGCTTTTAATTTCATCCGCATTGTTGATTGTGTTGTGCGGCTCGTAATTCTTTGTATACAGTCGAATTGTTCGCACCGCACTATCCCAATATACCACGCAACCAAAGAGCTGTGCGATGGCGCGAACAGGCACTGTGGCCCTTCCATTGATAATCTGCGGCGGTACATCAAGGGTAATGCCGCCCCCCATGCCTTTGTCTATATTTGTATACATGATATTGACAATCGGGTCGCCTACCCGCATCACAACAATTTGATCACTTCCGCTGATAATGAGCTTTTTTTCTTCATCGTGCCAAAAGATTTGCACGCCCATGGCTGTAGCGGCGGCCCGAACAGGAATCAGCGTGCGCCCTTCAACAATCACGGGGCGTTGGTCGATAAAAGTCACCGGCTCATCGTCGCACAGTACCAAAATATCTTCGTCCTGCGCACTGACAGGAATCACACATAACAAGAGACATAAGATAAGAGAAATGAGTTTAGTTTTCATTACGCTTCTCCTTAAACACCAATAAGCGATTACCCAAAAAGTTCACCAGAAGCGACAGTGGCGTAGCCAACAAAAGACTTGCCGCGAGCAATCCAATCGCTCTCATATCTTGATTCATTGAAAAGCTTGCACCCACGTTTTCGGCAATACCAACCATCCATTCTCCCGATAAATTGAGTATCCATATATTGACTCCAAGGGACACAAGATTGACAAGAATGAATTTGACAATCTGCCCCGCATGATGGCCGCTTTTCTCCCCAAATGTCCAATACTTATTCCACACATAGCTATTGACCATGGCCAATAAATAGGAAATGGCCTTTGCAATACTTTTATCCATGCTACTTTGGCTGATGAATAAATAGAATATGCCGTTATCAACGAATGTATTGAGCACACCGATGAGCATAAATTTAATAAATTTTATGAATTCTTTCATATTTCCTCCGGCAACCAAAGTTTGGAGCATAATCAGCCGCTAAAGAACACCCAGCTTTTCATCCACCTAAGGGTATGCTCCACATAAGATTTGTCCACTTCATATCCACTTAAAACGGGGTAGAACATGACAAACAACAAAAGCACAATGCCAAGGTATACTCCGGCTCCTATTTTGAGACCCAGCAAACTCTTCGGAGTGGATGCGCTATCATATATCAGCTTCATCACATACACCACAAACATAATGATGAATGGAACGCTTGCAAAATAGTGATAGATAAAAATAACCCTGCTAATACCCATCCACGGCATGTACTGCGACATATACCCAACAAAAAGAAACAATACGATTTTATCTTTTTTCAGAACGCCTGAAAATAATGCCACAAAGGTAGCGGCAAGACCGGTCCACCATACTGCCGGATTGCCAAATGCCGAAATGCTAGATATCACTCCGCTGGGAAGAGACTGTCCTGCATAATACCACATGGGCTTGTACATCACCGGCCAAGTATACCAAGGTGAACCGTATGGATGCGAGGCGGTGAGTTTATTGTGATAATTAAACATGAATTTCTGATAGCTAAATACCTGCCCGAGTGAGTACGAATTGCCCTTAATAAACACAAATGGGAAATAGGACAAGACATACACGCTAAAGGGGATGACGATGAAAAATAATGCAGCAAAGCCAAGTAGCCGCCCCATAATCGGGTAGAACTGCCTTCTGATAAACTGTGCCTGCTTGCTATTCTTATACTTATTATCCCACGCCCTGTTATATTCAACCATTCTTCCAATGACGTTTGCAAAGAACATCACTGCAAGTCCGATGCCTGCATAAATACAAATCCATTTTGATGCAGCACCGATACCAAAAAACAGGCCACTGTAAAAAAGCGGTTTAAGATATTTTCTGGGTTCATCGGTTAAGAAATTCGTTTCATAAAATTGATACATGAAATAATACATCAATATAATGAATACCACCGCATAAGAGTCAATGGTTGCAATTCTGGTTTGGGTCAAATGCATGAAATCGAATGTCATCAAAAATGCTGCAATAAACGCAAACCATTCACTTTTAAACACTTGGCGACCAAACAAATACATGGCGGCTATCATGATAATGCCAAACAATGTTCCCATAAACCGCCATCCGAAGGGAGTCATGCCGAAAATCTTCACACCGATTGCCATAATAAGCTTTCCAAGAGGCGGGTGAGAGGTTTCTGTAGGTTCTATCCCATTTAAGTTTTCAAAGGCTGTACGTGCATGATAAATTTCATCAAAGTATGTACCGTTTTGATAGGAAATTCTATCTGGCACGATGTTCTGTTCATCATAAAGTTCAGGAATAATTGTGCCGTCTTTGCCGCTAATGGATACAATAGGCAGTGGCTTGCCTTCTGCAATAAATGCGATTTCATTCATCATCACCCCTGCGCCACCCTTGACATTGGTAATTTTCACATATCGAACCGGCTTACCAATGGGGTTTTCAATCCACTGAAAAACATATCCCTTTTCAAACTCTTCCCCTTGCTCAAAATTCACACCATCTAACGAGTAGGCTAAGCGATACTTAGGGGTAGTCTGCCCTTGGAATATCATCATTTTATCTACTTTTACACTGCTCCCAAGGTCTGCTACAATGACTTCACTATTCTTAAATACATGGTAGCTCTGCGGAGCCTTAGTATCACCAAGGTTAAAATATGCGATGGCCGAATAGACAATCAGCAGAGAGAGTAATAATATGAAATCTAACCTTGTGTATTTGATAATTGGTGCCGAAGAAGCAATCGGGAAGCTTACATCTGGTGCTTTGGGCGGAGGCGACTGATTTTTCTTCCCCTTCTTGCGTTCCCCCGATTCCTGCCGACCTTGCTCGCTATTTTCTTGCATATTTTCCAGTTCATTTCCCATGGCTTCCACTTTCATCGCATTCATTCCCCTTATTATGATATAGCATAAATATATATATGTGGCAACCGTAACAAAAGAAATCGTCAGCATCAGTCCATCTGTTCTTGGTATATGATACACAGGAGGATTTTGCATTGCCTTTGCAAAGACATATGCCACATTAAAATAAAACGCAACACTGAGTATTCCATAAACGGACAATATTTTTTTATTCTTCCCTACCACATACGCCGCTAACAGCAGCACAAAGGCAGGAAACAAATAACGTTCATGCATTTTTGCCGCTAAAATAAACATGGTTATATTGATGAATGCAGCAGACAGAAAAATTCTTTCCTTTCCCTGCCACATAAAATAAATCACCGCACTGGCCAACACGCCGCAAGTTAAAAAGAATGTGGACCACACATTAAATGAAAATATAATAAACGGCTCGCCTACACCGGCCCAGTTTTTGCCCACGAGCGCAAAAAGATTAAATGCATTAAGGGATGCATACGGATAGGAGCTGAGCGTCTTTTGATAAAGCTCAACAATCCACCATATATCAAAGTTTTTAGAAAAGGTCAGCACTCCTATCAAAAACGCTGCAAATCCCACGCCCACGCTTCTGAGAGAAATAATCAGCGCTTTTGGGTTTTTCTTCACAAATAAATCAATGATAAACCAAATGTACACAGGGAAAAATATCAGTGCTTGAGGCTTGACTAGCAGTGATATCGCAAACGCCCCGGCCGACCACTCCGGCTTGTCCTCATATAAAAAGACAAAGGAAAGCAGTGCAAAGAGTGCAAATACCGAGTCCACCTGCCCCCAAGCAGCTGAGTTTAAATAAGTGAAAGGATTAAATGCATAGAGCATTGCGACAACAATAGCCCCGGTATTTGATATCTTGTCCTTGGCAAAGCGGTATAGCACATAGGCAGCTGCGATATCTGCCAGCACTGCGGGCATTTTAAGCAAAATATAATATGGTTTTGTATCCGCCGAAATTTCAAGCAGTTTTTTGACTGCTCCAACAATATATAATAAATACATATATCCCGGAGGATAATCCACAAAGACATTATTTGCCCTGCAATAGGAATAAAACTCATTAATCCCCTTATCAAATATCATATTGGACCAAGCGGAAAAACAGCCGATATCCACACCGTGCCCTCTGATGGAACCGGATACAATAATGCGCAGCAATAAGGCAGCCGCTAACACAAATAATATTGGCCAATCGGTGCTTTTCTGGTTTTGTATACCATCCTTTGAAGTGTAAGTCCACGAAAAATAAATAAAGAATAAAACCGCAAGAACAAAAATCCCCGTGAAGGATAAAGTACTCATCATATTGTTTTTCCCCTATCTTACGTAAATATTGTATACTACTTGCCAGTATACACACTTTTCAGAAATTACTATACCACAAATATCTATTTTCGTCAACCTTTTCATGATGTTTTCATCTGGCACGGTTAAAAACATTCGAGCATATGTATAAGCCCCGTTTCGCCAAAGGCCAAACAGGGTTTTGTCTTCATTTCCGCTACTTAAACTATGAAAATGGGGAGCTGCTCAATCAATTATTGTCTACAGCCAATGCACTGAGTGTTGCATTGTTGATGGTTAGCCCCGGCGTTATATCAATGATGGAATTCGTGGAAAGTTCCACCGTATAGGTGTATGAATCAGCAGGAAGATTGTCATCTGCATATTGGAATGCAAAGGACTCCGCTTCCAAAATATCCACAATTGTGGAAAATGTGTAAGTGGAGCCAACCTTTGTTGTAGCGCCATTTTGGGATGTTCTGGTTATCTGAAAATTTAAGGTCACAGAAATGCCCAAGGGCAAACTGATAATGCTGGTAAAGCTGAGTAGCACAAATGGTCTTTGCATACCGCTTGTGTCAATCGTTACATCTACGACAGCAATAGGATCTGCAAATAAAGTGTTGATAATGGGCAGCGGACCTGCCCCACCGGTTGATGCATTTAAACGCACCTTATTTCCGCTCCCGCTATTGTTCGTGCGACCCTGACAGGGGTATTGTTGCAAACCATATCCTAAAGTGCCATTGCACATAAATCTCACCCAAGCCTTTCGATTAATGAATAGAAATGACAATTGCATGCAATAAGAGGAGGTGAATGGATTATCCCCTCAACTTGTGCACCTTGCTTTTGCCTTTCTACTTTTATAGTATAATAAAACTTGTCAATCTGTGCCTCTTTAACAAAAATAGATATAAAAAATGATCTTTTCTTGATTTTTAGGTTATAATATGCTATCATTTACATAACCTTTTATATCAAAGTTTTTATTTTTTTGTGGGCAACAAAGAAAGGCGGAGATAACATGCTGCAGTTTCATAAAATCAAATGGAAACGAGATATTACATGGATGGTATTTCTCACCTTGGTGTTGTCCTTGATTTATTCCGTTGTGAAAATGGCGTATGCACCTGCGGGCGCTTTGCCTGATTTTCCGCATGAAAAGGTAAAGAGCGATTATGTTTTAATGCTTTTGCAGTGCATCATCGGTCTTGCTGTTATGTTTGTCCCTTCGGCCATTGAAAAGCGACTTAAAATTATCATTCCAAATTATATGCACATTATATTTATCATTTTTCTTTATGCGGCTATTTATCTTGGGGAGGTGCGAGATTTTTATTATATCATCCCCCACTGGGATACTGTTCTGCATATCTTTAGCGGTGCCATGTTAGGTGCGCTTGGCTTTTCGGTAGTCAGCCTGCTCAATAGCCATGAGAAGGTAAAAATTCAACTGAGCCCTATTTTTTTGGCTGTTTTTGCCTTTTCCTTCGCACTGTGTTTAGGCGTTATTTGGGAAATATACGAATTTGCTGCCGATGGGGTTTTACAGCTCAATATGCAAAAATACGCACTTGAAAACGGCGTACCTTTGGTCGGTCGCATGGCACTTACAGACACCATGGCAGATCTGATTGTAGATGGGCTTGGTGCTTTGGCCATGACCGTATTTGGACTTTTTTCTTTAAAATATCACAAGGGCTGGATAAAGTAGTAAATATGCGTAAAATGATATTGACTACATCTTAAATATATGTTATTATTTTTTATATAATGAAGTTGCAAAGGAGAACTACTATGAAAAGATTTGTACTTGTTTTCATCGTCTCAATGTTTATATTCACTTGCTCAGCGCTGACAATCAGCGCTTATTTTGATGAAATAAAGGTTTGCGTAGACGGTGAGCAATTGGTCCTTGATACCGCGCCTATGATTGAAAACGGCCGCACACTTGTGCCATTTCGCGGCGTGATGGAGGCGCTTGGCGCCACTGTTTCCTATGATGATACAGCGCAGGAAGCGACTGCCGAATACAAAGATACCATTGTCCGCCTCACGGTTGATAGTCCTATCGCTACAATAGAGCGTAGTGGCAAAGTGCAGAAAGTGGAATTACAAGTAGCCGCAACGCTAAGCCAAGATCGTTTAATGGTTCCTGTGCGATTTGTATCAGAGCAGCTTGGCTTCGTGGTCGGTTGGGATAATTTCACACAAACGGTTGTTATTATTGATACAGATACGCTCTTTGACCTTTTCTCTTCAACCGCTCCCATTACATATAAATACTTAACCCGAAATTTTTCGATGTTAAACGATACTTACGCTACGACACTCAAAGGTCAGTGTGTACTGGATATTCCTGATATGGGAGGTAAAATCAATGCCGATATCAGTGGCAATGGCAGAACAGCTTTTGGCAATGAATACTTGGACCTTGTTTGCAATTATGATAAGACATCCGAGGATGAAGAGCCTTATACCACCTCTTTGCGAGGCGGCAGAATAAAGTTTCTTCGTGTCGAAAATGACTCCTATATGAAAACAAATCTGTTTTCGCTAGATCCCTCTGCCTTCTATGCCACAAGCCCACAAAACAAATGGATTTTGCTCACCGAAAATAGCGCAGTGCCTACCGCACCGGTTTTAACGGATATGAAGGAAACTTTTCGATCTATGCTGAAAAGCAGTTCTCTGACCAAGTATACTTATGGGCAGATTGTCTCCACTATTCAATCCATTGGCATGGTGGAGGAAAAATGCATCACAAGCGTTGTGCAAAACGGCAACGAAATCATTCGTTTTGTCATAGATGATCAAATCCTTGCATCTCTTGTTCCTCATGAAGAGGATATGCTTGCTCCTTATACTTTTTCATTTTCTTATGTCGACACCAAAGAGGCAAACGGAAATCTTACTTCTGAGCTTAGCGGGTCATTAGAAATGACTTCCCTGTCGGAAGAATTTGAGGAAACAAGCGAGAGTGAGGGCGCAAAAATTCAGATCAAGCTCAACTCCACAGCCTCGCCCACAAAGGATAAAGAGCCAATTACCGCTCCGAATGAGGAGGATGTCATTTCACTAAGTGATCTGTATGACTTCGGCTATGATGATGACATCGATTTTCCGCAGGAGGATGAAAATCTTCCGGATTATGAGAAAACAGATGATTTTAATCTACAAGATACGTATGAATTGCGATTAAAGTGTTATCCCTTCACATAGGTCATGTGATAGTAGCCTTTCTTTTATAAAAATAGTAAAATCAAATGATAATACAAGGGAAGTGTGTGTATGTTAGGTGTTCTCATTTTTGGGTATTTTTTGGTAATGGGATATCTGTATGCGGATAGGATGTTTAAGGAAAAGGACATTTATACTCGTTTATGGAGCGGCGGAATGCTTGGCTGCGTGGCATTGATGTGGGGAATTATACCATTTGCTTCTCTCTTTGGGTTTAGTAAATTGGCGCATATTTTGCTGATTGTTGCATTTGGCGCTCCGTATCTTATCATGTTATACTTAAAGAAGCCGATTGATAACATCAAAAAAGATAGCATCAAGTCTGCCGGGTCCATTGAGCCGGAAGCACCGCTTATGGATCATAAGGTTTTTTTATTGGTTGTACTGCCGATTTTCGCAATCATTTCTCTGCTGATGTATAACCACATTATGTACCCACTGCCAAACGGCGGCATTTCCAGCGGTCAATCTACATATGGCGACCTTGCTATGCACATGGGATTTATTACAAGCATTGCAGAGCAACAGACCTTTCCGCCCATGTACGATCTGTTGCCGGGCATCAAGCTATCCTACCCGTTCTTAATTGATTCACTCTCTTCCTCTTTATATCTGTTTGGCTTAGCCCTTCGGTGGGCACTGCTGCTTCCCAGTTTTGCTTTTGCTATGTTATTATCGATGGGCTTTACGATTTTTGCGCGTACGATTTCAGGCAAAACATCCGTTGCGGTACTTAGCTCCGTGTTCTTCTTTTTAAACGGAGGCCTCGGCTTCGCATATTTCTTCGATGGTGCAAAGGCAAACCCGGGCAACTTTACGCGCATTTTTACAGAGTTTTATAAAACACCAACCAATTTAAATGAAATGAATATTCGATGGGCGAATACCATCTGTGATATGATTGTGCCCCAGCGAACCACAATGGCAGGTTGGACCGTTATCCTTTTTGCGCTATGGTTGCTTTATATGGCAGTACGCAATCAGAAAACCTCATATTTTGTATTGACCGGCGTAATTGCCGGCTGTATGCCCATGATCCATACCCATTCCTTTATGGCACTTGGCATTATTTCCGCCGTTGTACTGCGCACCACCATTGGGGAGCAGGAAAACAAAGCGGCTTACTTCAAAAAATGGTTGATTTTTGGAGTCATAGCGACTGTGATGGCACTGCCTCAGTTACTTGTGTGGACTTTTAACCAAACCTCAGGCAACAGTGGTTTTTTACAATCCGTTTTAAAGCGAGCAGGTGGAAACTGGAGTTCAGTATATTTTTGGCTCAATAAAAATGACCCTGAATGGTGGTTCTGGCTGAAAAACTGGGGACTTATCGCTCTGTTTGTCATCCCTGCAGTGCTAAACACCAGCCGCCTGAATAAAAAATTCTTTGGTGGATGTATTGCTATTTTCATTATTGCTCAGGTCATTATTTTCCAGCCAAATGATTATGATAACAATAAACTATTTTACGTTGTCTTTATGTTCGCCGTCATCTTCACAGCTGAATATTTGATTAAGCTATTTGGTTTGATGCGTGCCTCGGGCAGATATCTTTTTAATACCACCCAAGGTATGCCCGGTCAATACTTTCTGGCCGCGGTTATTATTGCGGCATGTACCTTATCCGGCTCGTTAACGATTGGGCGTGAGTTTGCCTCTGCAGGTCAGTACCATACGTTTGATAAAAACGACCTCGAAGTAGCGGAGTTTATTAAGGAAAAAACGCCTCCAAGAGCGACATTTGCTACAGGTGATTGGCACCTCAATCCCGTATGTGTTCTGTCCGGCAGAAACATCTTTTTGGGAGCAGGTACCTTTTTGGGCCCTCATGGATATGGAAATGAAATTGGCAGACGCACCCCGATTATAAGGTCCATTTTTGAAGCGGAAAATGCAGGAGCCTTGCGCACTGTTGCAGCCCAAAATAACATTATATATATGTATGTTGGGCCTGTGGAGCAGTCTAAATTTAAAATAAAAGAAGAGGTACTCTCTTCCCTTACCAAAATATATGATAAGGCAGGAAGAAGAATATACCAAATCAATCCGTAATTTGCCGCAAATATGCTTCATCTGTCGATTGATGCGTTTATTTGCAAAATACTGTGATGGATTTTATCATATTTTTATTCACTTTCACCCTTGATTGTTACGATTTTCTATGATAATATAGAATAATCCTGAAAAAATAGGAGGATTGTACGTGTATAAAATTATTACAAAGAGGGAGCTTAATCCCTCTGTTATACTCTGGGAGGTTGATGCGCCCCACATTGCCAAAAAAGCGCAGGCGGGTCAATTTGTTATTGTCAGAGTGGATGAAAACGGAGAGCGTGTCCCCTTTACTGTGGCGGATACGGATATTAAAAAGGGCACAGTATGTATCATATTCCAGATTGTAGGGAAAACAACCGCTTCCATGGCAGCACTAAAAGAAGGGGATTTTGTACTTGATTTTGTAGGCCCTTTAGGAAGAGCTTCTCATTTGGAGGGTTTTAAAAAGGTAGCTGTTATTGGTGGCGGACTTGGTACTGCAATTGCATATCCGCAGGCGAAGAAGCTACATAGCCAAGGTGCCGAGGTACATATTATTGCCGGTTTTAGAAACAAAGAGCTGATTATTTTGGAGGACGAGCTTCAGAAGGTCAGCAGCAAGCTGGTGATTGCTACAGATGATGGTTCAAATGGCAACAAGGGCTTTGTCACGGATATGTTCAAAGCACTGGTTAAGCAAGGCAATGAGTATGATCTGGTTGTCGCCATCGGCCCGCTGGTCATGATGCGTGCAGTATCTAATTTAACCCGCGAGCTTGGTATTAAAACCATTGTGAGCATGAACCCTGTAATGATCGACGGTACGGGCATGTGCGGCGGTTGCCGTGTCACAGTAGACGGCAAGACCAAATTCGCTTGTGTAGATGGACCGGAGTTTGACGGTCATTTGGTGGACTTTGATAATGCCATGCGCCGTAGCGCAATGTTTAAGGATAAAGAGAGAGTATCCATGGAGCAGCACAATTGCAATTTATTGAAGGAGGCTGAAAAGAATGGCTAATATGTCACTTTCAAAAGTTGCCATGCCCGAGCAGCAGCCTGAGATTAGATGCAGAAATTTCGAAGAGGTTGCGCTTGGATATACCGATGAAATGGCAGTTACTGAAGCGGAAAGATGTATTCAATGTAAAAACCCTGTTTGTGTAAAGGGGTGTCCTGTCAATGTGGATATTCCCGGTTTTATCGGAAAGATAGCAAAAAAGGATTTTGATGGCGCATATGAGGTCATCGCAGCTACCAACGGCTTGCCTGCGGTCTGTGGCAGGGTATGTCCTCAGGAAAGCCAATGTGAGGGCTTATGTGTACGAGGCAAAAAGGGTGAACCAGTTGGCATCGGCCGTCTTGAACGCTTTGCGGCGGATTATAAGCTTGCAAAGGGTGATGCGACAAATATTGCACCGGAGAAAAACGGCATGAAGGCGGCCATTATCGGTGCCGGCCCTGCAGGTCTTACCTGTGCCGGTGACTTGGCACGTCTTGGCTATGAGGTTACTTTGTTTGAAGCGTTTCACGTGGCCGGCGGTGTGCTGATGTATGGCATACCTCAGTTTCGTCTACCAAAGGAAATCGTGGGGCAAGAAATTAATGGCCTCAAGGCCCTTGGGGTGGATATTAAGCTGAATATGGTCATCGGAAAAGTGTATTCTATTGATGAATTGTTTGAGCAGGGATATAAGTCCATATTTATCGGTTCGGGTGCAGGATTGCCATCCTTTATGAAAATACCCGGGGAAAATTTAAACGGTGTGTATTCTGCCAATGAGTTTTTAACCAGAATTAATTTAATGAAATCTTATACCTTCCCCTTTGCGGATACGCCTATCACCACCGGAAAGCATGTGGCTGTGGTCGGTGGCGGTAATGTTGCTATGGATGCTGCGCGGTGTGCAATGCGCCTTGGTGCAGAAAAAGTATATATTATTTATCGTCGCAGTGAAGCCGAAATGCCTGCAAGGGTGGAAGAAGTACATCACGCAAAGGAAGAGGGCATTGAATTTAAGCTGCTCACCAATCCGATTGCGGTTTTGGGCACTGAGGATGGCTGGGTAAAAGGGATAGAGTGCATTGAAATGGAACTCGGACAGCCGGATGATTCTGGAAGAAGGCGCCCTCAGCCTAAGGCAGGTTCTGAGCATATTGTGGATGTAGATACCGTAGTTATCGCTATTGGCCAAAGCCCCAACCCTTTGATTAGAGATACTACGCCCGGTCTTGCGACTGAATCCTGGGGCGGAATTATTGTGGACGAGACGACGATGGCCACCTCAAAACCCGGTGTTTTTGCCGGAGGCGATACGGTTACAGGTGCCGCCACTGTTATTCTTGCCATGGGTGCAGGCAAGGTTGCAGCAGAAGAAATGCACAAATATATGCAGGATAGTAAATGAAGAACGCAAAAGAATTAACGCATTTTTTATTACAAAAAGGTGCAAGTGAGGTGGGGTTTTGCCATGTGGATTGTATTGCACTGGCAAATACACCGATTGCAAATGAAATAGGAATTCATGGGCTTGACTATGCCGTCACCATTGCTGTTCATCTGAGCAGCAATGTTGTAGACGGTATTACGGACAAGCCCACTTTTGCATATTTTCATCATTATAGAACGGTAAACACCGCCATAGACAATATACTGCTGAGCGCAGGATTGTTTCTGGAAGGCATGGGGTATCGTTACTTTCCTGTTGCTGCCTCGCAAAGTGTAACGGAATTTTCAGGCCTTTTCCCCCATAAAACAGCGGCAGTGCTCTGTGGCCTTGGCGTGATTGGTAAAAATGCTTTGTTTATCTCTGGCCGCTATGGTCCTCGTGTTCGACTTGGCACGCTTTTTACCGATATGCCGCTTCCCATATCCCCTCCCCAGCAGCAAGAAGGCTGCCGGGACTGCCGCATTTGCATCTGTGCATGTCCTGCCATGGCACTAACAGGGGATCCGGCGCATCCTGTTGACCCTGCGGCTTGTTCAAGGTATATGAAAGAGCATTTCTCAGGTATCGGTCGTGGTGTGGTATGCGGCATATGCATGAAATGCTGCCCAAAAGGAAAGTAACTATATTGCAGAGTACCAAGCAGGGTACCCCGCGCATACTTGATAAAGCGTTGAAGGAAGGTTTACAAACTTCATGAATGATAAAAAGATATGGGGGCTTAGAAAAGACCAGCTTGTCTACTTTTGCATTATAGCGCTCACGGCTTTTGCACTCGGACTGAGTGATCGGGTTTTTTCCAATTACTTTAAAGATGTGTATAATGTCACCGCATTCCAGCGGGGCTTAATTGAATTTCCTCGTGAGCTTCCCGGCATTTTAATCATCCTTGTCATCTCCGCACTGGCTTTTATGGGTGACGTCAGATTGTCCATCATCTCTCAAGTCCTTAGCTTTATCGGGCTCATTCCACTGGCGCTCTTTCATTTGCATTTTAATACCATGTTGATATTTTTATTTATCAATTCACTTGGCATGCATCTGTTTTTTTCGTTGCAAGAAGGTATTGGTATTTCGCTTATCGATGGACATCATGCAGGCAAACGAATGGGGCAGTATAAAAGCACCAGCATTGCCTTTGGAATGCTCTCCTCTTTACTTGTGTTTTTAGGCTTTAAATATGGATTTTTCAGCTTTCAAACCCGTATAAAAACGGTGTTTTTGGTATCGGTTTTTGTGTTATTTATTATTATTCTGCTTTTTATCTATATGAACAAACTGGTTAAAATTCCTTTTCATGAGAATAGACGTTTTGAGTTATTGTTTCGAAAGGAATATAAGTATTATTATATTTTAGCGATCATGAACGGTGTTCAAAAGCAAATCATGATTGTGTTCGGCCCATGGGTACTCATTGAATTGCTGGGCAAGAAGGCAGATACTTTAGCGATTTTGTGGCTCATTGGTTCCTTTATCGGAATATTCTTCACTGCTGCCATCGGTAAATGGATAGACAAATTCGGCATTAAAAAAATGTTATATGCAGATGCACTAACATTCATCGGTGTTTATGTAGCGTATGGGCTTGTCAGCGGCGCTATCGCCTCCGGTGCATATGCCGGAGTAGGCCTTGTTGCTATCCTTGCATATATTGTTTTTATATTAGACAGCATGTCCATGCAGTTTTCTATGGTGCGACTTGTGTTCTTAAGGCATATTGCCATTGAACCGACGGATATCACCAAGACCATTACCTTAGGCATCAGTGTGGACCATATTGTATCAATTGCTTGTGCGTATTTGGGCGGTGTCATATGGTATGTCTGGGGTCCCCAGTATATTTTCTATTTAACAGCGGCACTGTCTCTTGTCAATTTATATGTCGCCTATCGTGTAAAGATCACTCCGAGAGAAGTTTCATCCATTCAATAAGTCCCACATCAACCGCAAAGGTCTTTCCCTTCAAATAATCCAAATGCTCTGCGCTTGACGAAAAATGGAATGTCACTTTATAAGCGTATAGGGCTTGATAACTCATCCCCATTTCACGATTGAACTGATAGTCTCCGTATTTACCATCCCCTGCAAGTGGATGCCCTGCGCTGGCAAAATGAGCACGAATTTGATGTGTTCTTCCGGTTATTAAGCCTACCTCAACAAGGCTTGCATGAGGCATTTCTTTGAGAACTCGATACCTTGTGACGGCACTAAGCGCGCCTGGCTGAGGCTCAGATAACACGCTGACTTGTTTTTTGCTGCTATCCTTCAAAATATATCCCTTAAACTCTCCTGCTTTTTGTTTTAACTGCCCTTTTACAATACAAAGATACTTCTTCTCAATTTCCCTATCCTTTATCTTTTGATTAAGCACACGAAGCGAAGGAGCATTTTTAGCGGCAATCACAATCCCTCCCGTGTTTCTATCAAGCCTATTGCAAAGCGCCGGCACAAACGTATTTTCCGCATCCGGTCTATACTGCCCTTTATCAAACAGATAACGCTGGATATGTGCAATGAGTGTATTTTGCTTTTCTACTTCCCCTTCATGCACAAGCATTCCCTGCTTCTTGTGAATAAGCAGGATGTTATCATCTTCATAAAGGATATCAATATTACCACTCACCTTTAAAAATGCCTGCTCGGCATCGATCTGCTCAAAAAACTCATCGTTAATATACATTTCAATGCAATCATCCAGTGCAATTCGAGTATCTGACTGCACTCTTTTTCCATTTATTTTAATGCGCTTTAGGCGGATATATTTGTACAACAACGAAGAAGGTAGCTGCATGCAAACCTTCTGTATGAATTTATCAATTCTAAGACCTACATCATTTGTCCCTGCAATAAACTGTTTCACAGCCACTCCCCTATCTCAGTTACAACTACCACACTCTGCTTTATTTCATTGCATCATGGGTTTTATTATAGCCCTTCTGCGCCAAATGAATGCGGCAACAGCTCTGAAAGTGTATACTCCTTATATTCCTCTGTGCTCTTTGCTAAAATAACCCGAAATTCATCCATATTGCAAAATTCACTCATGAACTGTCTACATACGCCGCAAGGCGGGCAAAAGGTTAAATCGTCCTTCCCTGCAGAAATTACAATAAATGAAAACGCTCGCACACCCTCCGATACAGCCTTTGCAAAAGCCGTGCGCTCCGCGCAAATGGTGGGCGAATACGCGGCATTTTCAATATTGCAGCCGGTATAGATATTACCCTGCAAATCCACCAGAGCCGCCCCCACCCGAAACTGCGAATATGGTGCATAGCTTTGATTTCGCATCTGAATTGCCATAGCAATGGCTTTGCTCAGCATGTGCATCCCCCACCTTTCTTTTCACAATATTTAATCTTAACATTTTTAATTATCACTTGTTGGCTTACACTCTCTTCTTCCGAAAATATAATTATTTAATTTTAATATGAGAATAATTTTAATCACCTTTTCCATTGATTATAAACTTAGATACCTGAGGAGTATACGAAAAAAAATCCTCTTCTTTTATATCTTTAATTTTATATTTTAGCTTTGTTAAGCTTTTCGGATCATTATGGACTAATAGCACAAAATTTTTGCTATGTGCAAAATACCTAAATATAATTCCATTGCATTTAGGTGATTTTTCTAGCATACTAATAATACCTTCGTTGCAAAATGGAATTAATGGGTATATGCTTCCTTTTTCAATATAATAATTACCCAAAGGTGTAGCATCCTCTATAAAAAACCACATCTCTATCTTTTTGTGTCTACAATTATTTTTATCGCTAATATGAGATAAATACGAATCAATTTTACCATAATGATTGCAAAAGTGTGTAGAAAAGTTTGTTATGTAGTTTTGATAGGACGCTGTTGGTTTTAGTTCATCATTATAACGTACGATTCCTTCTGATTCTAAACAGTTTTCCACACATCTATCTAAATTCCTATCTATTTCACTTAACTTTATTCTACTATCACTTCCTTTTTTACCATTATGATAACTATCGAATTCAAAATGTTCAATCCCTACAATTTTATCATCATATATAGAGATGATATCTGGTCTTTCAAAATACTTCATATTTTGTATAAGTTTATTGATTTCAATATCTTTATGATTTGCTTCATAAAAAACTTCAATATTTGTGTCTCTATCAAAATAATTGCTGATAATTTTTTCGCCTCATTCATTTAATTACCTCTCTCTTTTTCTAAGCATATGATAAAATGCAATAGATGTCAATAGGTATCAAATAATTAATTATTATCTGTTATTGATCCCCTCATCGTGCTGTGAGCATTAAAAAGAAGCCATCCGTAAACAGACAGCCCCTCTTCATTGGCTCCCCAAGTAGGACTCGAACCTACGACCCTGCGGTTAACAGCCGCA
>CAZQDP010000049.1:0-18615 GCA_964592375.1 uncultured Eubacteriales bacterium
TAAAGTAGGGAAAATTGTTTGCCATAAACCGTCCGTTTTAGTTTACCAGTTACAGCAATAGCAAATCACTAGCTATTTTTGACATAAAAAGAATGATATTTTGTTAATAATATCAATTGATATTGTTTGGAATTTATGGTAAGTTAGATATATAGTAAAAACATGTATTTATATACAATATCTTTAGAAGTAAAAAACTGAATTAATCTTTAATAATCTTCAGTTTTAATAAAGTGAGGTTATGCATATGAACGATTTCAATCATAAGTATTCGGATGTATGGAAAACAGCAGGAACACCCATAGCAGCTGAGGGAATATTTATACTAAAGGATACTAATCTTAACATATTCCCCACCGAAAAGCTGAATGAGTTTATTATTCAAGAGGAATTAATGGGTATGGCTATTGGATTCATGGATTTAAAATTCGAGGTTTCCGAATGTTGCAGATATAAAGTGAAAGTAGATCCATCCGCATTATTGGAAAAACAAAATGGCGTTTATATAGGATTTGCAGATCTTGAGGTTGAGGATGATGATAAAATTGGATCATATCATATAGAGAGAGTATATATCATTGGATATGTTACACACTTGCAAAATATGGTTATCCTTGCAGCAATCCAATGCCCTAACGTACATATTGTTACATATGAATCACATCTTAATCATTGTGTAGGAAGAATATGTGAGATTGAACCTATTGAAAAAATTTAATAGAATTATGATAACGAGAAGGGTAATTAATCCCTTCTCTTTTATATTGCGTTTAATTATATCGGGGCATTTTACACTTTATGGAGATTTGAAAATAACAAATAGGCTATAAGCACATTTCCCCCCTCCCCCATGTTGAAAATTGAATGTAGTATATCATCGTTCAAGGCTTGATTTTGGCATTTGAATTATGGTATACTATACGTGAGCCATAAAAAATGTAGCTAATTGAATAAAGGTATACATACCTAAGTAGTCTTGAAATAATCAGCGTATTTGCCTAATTTTCTACTGGAAATGCTTGAAGATAATGACGATGTGCAGAATATATATCATAACTGGGAAGAGTAAATAGAGCGCTTTATTCAAAAGGCTTTGGCAAATGCTTATTCATCAGAGCCTTTTAAAGTATGATAAGAAAATAAGAACGCGGTACAGTATATAACCCAATACGGACCTTACCAATTCATTACAATTCCCATCGCAATGTCAGCCCATCGCTCCAGCCTTTTAGGTTCAAATCGCACCGTGGACCAATCTTTTAATATGATTTCAAAATTGGTGCCGTTTCTCTTGGCAGTTGCACAAATGCGCAAAAGGTCGGCCCTTATCGTACCTTCATCAAAAGTATCGGTCGCAAGTAGCGCCGGATTGGGGTTCACAGACATAGTCAGGTTATTGCCTATACGCTGTGAAAATTGTTCGATATTGCTCCATGGACTGCACAAAATTTTACGCAAATTCGGAATTTTCTTTACAATATTCAATCTGTCGTTCAGTCGATCGCAACAGCCATAGTATATCGTGCCAAACTTTTCGGCAAGCGTTGATATATACGGCAATTCAAATTCCTCTGTGACGGCAGGAGAAGCAGAGGAGAATAGCTGTGCAAGGCCATATGGTGAAAGAGGTAGCTCATCTCACGGGCTATGGTGATATCGTAGCTGCTTGACAGAGCGTTTAAAATGAAGTATGGAGTGCCGCCCCGTAAGTGCAAGGAGTTATATCCCATGATGTCGTAAGAAAGTAGATATGTCTACACAAACAATGCCATTGCAGTCCACCAAAATGACTACCGAAGCTAGGAAATCAACCAATGGTTTAGTGAAAACCAAACGGATGGTTGAGTAGAATGGGTAAAATTCAACGAATAATATCTTCTGCAGTTTTGGCTTTTGGCTTACAATGAAAGCATCAAATCAAAAGGAGTGATCCTATTATGGAAAACACATTGGGAAAAAAGATTGCAATGCGAAGAAAAGAAAAAGGATTTACGCAGGATGAGCTGGCAGAGAGATTGGGAGTATCACCCCAGGCCGTATCCAAGTGGGAAAATGAAATATCCTGCCCCGATATCATGCTACTGCCTGAAATTGCTAAGTTGCTTGGCACGACCACGGATGAGCTTTTATCAAACACACCTAAAAATGAAACGGTGATGATAGCGGAAGGTCAAAGAAAAAAGTTTGAAGACATGATGTTTAAAGTGGTGGTCAATTCTGCTAATGGAGATAAAGTGCGGATCAATCTGCCTATGCCCCTGATTCGTTTGGGACTTGAAATGGGTATCAAAATACCCCAATTTGAAGGTCAAGAGGCACTGAGGGCAATTGATTTAGAACAAATTCTGCGTTTGGTGGAAAAAGGTGTAATTGGAAAGCTGGTAGAAGTGGAAAGTGCAGAAGGTGATATTGTGGATATCGTGGTGGAATAATGAGAATTTATATAAAAGAAAAAAGTGGAAGGGTTATTTGGCTTGCGCTACCTACTAGACTGATTTTAAATAAAATCGTTGCGGGCATACTTGTAAAAGCGCTACGTACCAAGGTGGATTTGGAGAAATTCAATATCAGTGCGGAGGATATCGGTACAATCTTCAAAGCACTATTGAAAACGAAAAAGAATTTTCCCGGTCTTGAATTAGTGGATATAACCAGCGCGGAAGGCGATGTGGTAAAAATAAGGCTGTAGGGATGCTACGGATAGAACAGGGCGCTTTTGGCATGAATAAAGGCTTTTTTAAAGAATGGCGGCGATACAAAACGAAAACAAGGGCAATTTCTGCCTTTGTTTTCGTTTTTTTGACCATATGAAATCAATATATGTTAAAATTTCATCTGCTCTGCGAAAGCATAGATAGCTCACTCTTGGCTAAACATAGGAGTTGATAAATAGCGCTCGCCCGTATCCGGAAGGATAATGACAATTTTTTTTCCTGCATTCTCTGGCCTTTTTGCAAGTTCTGTAGCAGCCCAAAGCGCAGCTCCGGACGAAATTCCCACAAGCAAACCTTCTGTTTTCGCAATTAATCGACCTGTTTCAAAGGCATCTTCGTTGGAGACCGTGATGATTTCATCATAAATACTCATGCAGAGCGTATCCGGAACAAAGCCTGCACCAATTCCCTGAATTTTATGAGGTCCGGCAATCCCTTTTGATAAAACAGGGCTATCGGTAGGTTCAACCGCAATGACCTTTATGCTCGGATTTTTTGATTTTAAATACTCACCTACGCCGCTAATGGTTCCGCCCGTGCCAATTCCGGCAACAAAAATATCAACCGTCCCATCGGTATCTTCCCAAATTTCCGGACCGGTGGTTGCTTTGTGAATTGCAGGGTTGGCAGGATTTACAAATTGCCCGGGAATAAATGCACAAGGCATAACCGAAGCGAGTTCTTCCGCCTTTTCAATGGCACCCTTCATTCCCTTGGCGCCCTCTGTAAGGACAAGCTCAGCGCCATATGCCTTGAGAAGGTTTCTTCTCTCCACACTCATTGTTTCAGGCATGGTTAGGATGACACGATACCCTCTTGATGCGGCAACTGAAGCGATACCGATTCCGGTATTGCCACTTGTTGGCTCAATGATTACAGAATCCTGCGTAAGCAGCCCCTTCGCCTCGGCATCTTCAATCATGGCTTTGGCTATTCTATCCTTTATGCTTCCGGCAGGGTTATAATATTCCAGTTTTCCCAGAAGCTGCGCATGCAGGCTGTTTCGCTTTTCGTAGGAAGTGAGCCTTAAAAGCGGCGTTTTACCAATTAGTTCAGTTAAACTTGAATAAATTTTTGACATGGTTGTCACTCCTTTATCGTATATCATATATGAATAGTATGAAATATACTATTATTATATTCCATAAATTCCAGTTTGTCAACCATTTTTTTAAATTTCAGCTTCATATTATGCATGTCGGCATTCAACGCTTCATTATTTAATAATATACTTTAAGATATCTTTTTTTTCATAAGGCACAACATAAATGGAGATATAGGGTTCTTTGATGTTCGCAGGCGTGGAGTCAATGGTTTCAAAGGTTTTCCAGCCGTCGCAGTAATTATCGTTACTGAGTAGCCCTCTAGACTCGTCCATATCCCGCTTCATTTCTGCAATCGGGGTAAGTGCACCCACAGACAAAATGCATACAAGCACCATGATAAGGATGGTGGCACGACGCACCGATTTTTTGTTTTCTCTCGCATGGAGCTCGTCTATTTGTGGCTGTGGATAGCAATGGCTGCTCATTTGCTCATGCCATCCCGACTGCCGCAATTCTTTCAGGTTGTGAAAAGCTTCTGCTGTTAAAATGCAAAGCACGCACAGGAGGGGGATGGACACTCGCATCACAAAATCATTATATTCCCCAAAGGTATACATTGGAAGCAGCAGCAAAATTGCGGAAGCATAGTAAACAAGAGAACGGTTGCAGTATTTGCGAATGATAAATGCGATAAGCCCAAACTCCAACAGGTAAAACACCGCGAGGCGAATGATAAAAAACCATATTTCTTTTGTATCGTGAGGCATAAAGCGGGTAAAATAAAACCCCTTTGGCTGCCCGCCTCCACTGGCGGAGAACATGAGCACAAAAGGAAGGGTAAACCATATGCAACCTAAATTTGCAGGCGTTACCATCGCCTGAATATTTCTGAAAAGCTCCTTGATTTGAAAGGGGTGATTTGTCTTAAGCTGCATGGCATCCTTGCCAAAAAGCACAACATATCCTGCCAAAAGCACAGCACCGATAAAAGGAAGAGGCCCAAATGGAAGCAACAGCGCAGCCAAGAACAACACACTTCGGCTGTTTTTTTGGCTGAGAATGAAATAGGTAATAAGCCAGGCCGGTACCGCTTGATTAAACACCCAAAAAAGCTGGGTAATAAATGATGAATACTGAATTCTGTCTGCCCAAAACTCCATATGGGTGGAGGTAATACGAGATATAAAAGGAAGGATTTTTTGTGGGTCCATTCTATAATAAAGATGACCAATATAATCTGCACCACTCCAAAAAACAAAAATAAGAATGGCAGCAGTCGAGATTTTGCCAAGCTTTCGGATAAAGAAATAAAACGCCAATAAAACTCCTAACAAAACCCATACAAAGAGCATGATATTCGCCGCCTGCCATCCAAAGAATTTGCCAACAAGTGCCGCCGGTAGCCAACTAGCCAAATAGTAATTCAAAAACCCTTTTTGCCCAAACAGTTCAAAAAGCTTACCGTCCGCCTGGGAATAGTCAAATTGAACAGGCCAGGAGTGAGATATTAAATCATGAAAGATGGCGTTTCTTGCATGGAAATCATCGTTCTGGTGGTAAAATCCACCAATGCCGCTTAGCATCACCATACATACAAGTAAAACAATTGCCACTGTCCAATGATAGAAGGAAAATGGCCCGTTTTCGATATTTGCATCTTCAAGCCCTTCCTTGATGCACAAATAGCCTCCACACAGTAGCATCAAGATGCAGGGAATGGAAATGTAGAGTTTAAACCATCCAAAGAGGAACATGATAATTGGAATAATAAGATATAGCATTGCGCTGACTACCATGGCTTTATCAAGCATTTTTTTTTGTGTCATAAAATAAATCCTTTCATTTGCTATTTTGCATGCTTGCGTGTTGTGTTGCTATTTTAGCATATTATTCTAGCGAAGTCAATTTTAATTACATAAAACAGAATCATTTTGCCAATACTAAAATGGGTGATTTTATGTGGTTTAAAAAAGATGAAAAGCCGGAAGCTTCTATCAATGAAGATAAAGACAAAACTGAAAAACAAGAAAAAAAATTTACAGACTTATTAGGTGTACTCAGTCAAAGTGATGATGTAGCAATACAGCAAATTATTATAAACAAGGATAAAAATGTATTCGCTACGCTAATCTTTGTTACGGGGTTAGTTAATATAGGTTATATCAGCGACTATATCTTAAAACCGCTTGTGCAGGAAGAGTGCTTCAAGCGGGCAAAAAGTATATGCGGCGTTATTGAGTCTATTGAAAATGGAATTATTTACTTTCCAAACTATAGCAAGTCTACTGATATGGATGCGGTGTTAAATGACATTCTATCAGGGCAGGCTGCGCTGCTTTTTGAGCAGGAAGGCACTGCTTTTGTATTCAATGTGAAAGGTTTTGAAAAGAGAGCCATCACAGAGACAACGAATGAAAATATTGTTAAGGGCGCAAAGGATTCTTTCGTAGAAACATTAATGACCAATATGGCAATGGTGAGAAGAAAGATTAAATCAAAACAGCTCATTATTGAAAAATGTATGGTAGGGAAAGAGAGCCGCACAAACATTGCAATTTTTTATTTAAAAGGCATTACAGATGAAAGTCTTGTAAGTAAATTAAAGGAAAGGCTTGCTGCCATTGACGTGGATGGGGTCATGTCCACCGGGGTCATTGAAGAGGCTGTCGTAGAGAATGCCGGCAACCCTTTTCCGCAGATCATGAACACGGAAAGGCCCGATAAGTTTTGTGCAGATATTTTGGAGGGCAGGGTTGGCATGATGATAGATGGATTTCCCATCGGATATGGACTGCCAACACTATTTGTAGAGTTTTTTCAAGCGCAGGAAGATTATGCGTATAATTATGTGGTAAGCTCCATGACAAGAATGCTACGATATACATTAATGGGTATTACATTATTTCTTCCGGGCTTTTATATTTCAGTGGTTTCTTTTAATCCGGATATGATACCAACCAATTTGGCATATGCCATTGCACAATATCGTACGGGAGTAACCTTTCCTACCTTTATAGAAACAATTATGATGCTCCTTTCTTTTGAAATTATATTTGAAGCAGGCAATAGGATGCCGAAAAATATCGGTCAGGTTGTATCCGTCGTTGGTGCGCTTATCATTGGAGAAGCAGCTGTCAATGCAAAAATTGTATCTCATTCTGTTGTGATTGTGGTTGCACTTGCAGCGATTTCCGGACTTGCAATGAACAATTTAGGATTTAGTAATGCGCTTAGGCTTTGGCGGCTTGGCATTACTTTGATTTGCAGCGTTTTAGGACTTGTAGGCTTAGTGTTTTCGCTTATTGCTTTATTATTTAGTCTTGTTAAATTAGAAAACTTTGGTGTTCCATATATGGCACCATTTGTATCAACAGACGGCCAGAACATGGGAGATGCACTCATTAGGCTACCTAAAAAAATGACTAACCATAAACAGCAAAAGCCAAAATCCATTGAGCAGGTGAGGATGTAGGAATGAAACAAAATCTTCTTGGAACATGTTTGGTTTTCTTCATTATATTATTTGCTTTCTTTGAAATTGAAGGATTTGTAAATCCACTTCGAGACACCATAACCGAAATCGAGGATAATGAATTTGTTGAGGCCGTTGGTATTGATAAAACTGGTGCGGGCGCGGTTCGAGTGACGGATGCATTCCCTGATTTTGAAAGTCAAAGCCCCAGTGCTAATTCACAGCAAAAAATTAGCATGAAGCTTCTTAGCTGTGAAGGAGACACGGTATTTGAAGCACATCGAAGTATGCACCAATTTGTATCAAAGAACTTGCATTATGGCCATATAGACTGGGTGATTTTGGGTGAGGGAGCGGCATATGAACTTGCGGATAGTTTGGACTTTGAAATGAGAGACAAAGAAAGAGGATTTAGCACCAATGTTGCTATCGTAAAAGGTGCGAGCGCAGAAGAATTTTTATCGACTGCTGCAAAGCAAAGTGACTTGGTATCAAATATGATATCGGGTTTGCGGCAAGAATCGGATAATATATCCATATCTTGCAAGGTAAATTTTGCTGATATCATGGCTGAGTTTAGTAAAAATAATTCCGTTTTTTTCATTCCGTTTTTTACATTAACAGAAACAAAAATTGTGCCCGATTATAATCAGCAAGAGAAGCAAATTATATCCTCGGGTCTTGCCGTGATCAAAGATAAAAAACTATTGGGATTTTTAACGCAGGAGTTATCAAGAGGTGTGAATTGGGTGTTAGGAAAGATTAAGTCTGACAGCATAGTGGTAAAAGGGCAAAATGGCAATGCTTTTTCGCTGGAGGTCTTAAGCGCGCACGCTAGCATAAAAACAAGTTTTGAGTTGGATAAGCCAAAAGTGGACATTGCCATTAGGGTGGTAAGTGAACTGCGTGAGGTGCCGATTGATAATGAGTTGCCGACTGAGCAACTAATCCATGAGCTTGAGGTGAGTCAAAAAGAGGAAATTGAAGCTGAAGTGTTAGCTGCTCTTGATTATGCAAAGTTAAATGGTGTAGACCTATTTGGTTTAGGAGATAAAATTGAGCACCAACACCCCATTTTATGGAGAAGCATTGAGGGTTCATGGGAAGAGATAATGCCCCAAACGCCGGTAAGCGTGAAAATTGAATCAATGATAAAGAGTATAGGCGTTATAGACAACATAGAGTAGGCAGGAGGAATTTATGATTTTATTAAGTATCGCACTGCTTGGCCTCATTATCATTGATGGAATTCGTCTTGCAAAAAAGGAAATGAAAAAAGAACGAATTATCTATATCATATTAATTGTTTTTGCGGTTGGCTTAGCGTGTGTTTGCACCATGCTGCCACAGAAAAGCAGTTTATATTCATTGGTTTTAGAAATGATAAAGCCGCAATAATAATATGCAATGCATAGGAGGTGGGTAGAATTGCAGATGAGAAGCATTTCATTGCGTCAAGCATTTGTTGTTTTTATTTTAATGTTGGGATCTTGTTCCATTCGATTAGTGCCAAGCTATATTGTTGATAAAGCCAATCAAGCGGCATGGATTTCTATATTTTTTGCTGCAATTGCGTTCATCGCATATCTTCTTGTGATGCAAAAAATATTTGGCAAGGAGGATAAGCTATCTTTTATTCAAATCATAGAGCGTATTTTGGGGAAGTTTGCAGCCAAAATCCTTGGCACGCTCTATTTCGTTTATATATCTGTTGTTGCCGCAGTGTTTATCAGAAGTTTTGGTGAGCGGATGTCTGCAGCCTTATCTATTAGTACCAGTTATATTGTGTATATCGGCATTCTACTGGTTTTCTTGTCCTTTGTCATGCAATATGATATTGTTGTATTGGCTCGGGTATCAGAAATATTGATTTTTGCGGTCGTAGTACCATATTTAATAGTTTGCTTACTTGCAATGCCTGGAATAAAGTTGTCAAATTTTTATCCAATAACCTATTTTGATTTTTTACCTGTGTTACAAGGAAGCCTGTGTATTTTGTCTTTATGGGCCTTTTATATCTGCATCTTTGTATTCTCAAATCGGATTAGGGACAAAAAAAAGCTTTTTCTATTAGGATATAAATCCATTCTTTTATTATCCTTCTTAACTTTTTTTGCAATTGGTATTCCACTTGGAATATTTGGAAGTGCCACAAAAGAATTGCATTCACCGTTTACTGCTTCCATACAAACAATCTCATTTTTCGGATCTATTGAAAGATTAGAATCTCTGATTATTGCAATTTGGATTATGACTGATTATGTGTTTATCTCTGTTTTTATTTTTTCAGGGCTACATTTGCTGAAGGATACGTTTAGACTGACAACGTATAAACCACTCATTAATGTATACATCGTCCTACTCTTTTTCTTGTCCGTCTTTGTTGTTAGTAGAGCCTATGAGGTGGATATGGTGAAAAAGGACTTTTTTCAATATGCGAATCTTTTGTTTGGTTATGGTATACCAATTCTCCTCTTCATCGTAGGGAAAATAAGAAAGAAAATATAAAATGCTTTGTTTATGTAGATGCATTTCATCAATCAATCAGAATGCAAAATCAAGTACAAAAATATTTCATTATTTTTAACATTGATTTCTTGCGCAAACATTTTTGGTGTGATATAATGAAAGTGTTGCCATGCCAAATGATGGAATTCATTGCCTTACATACTAAGGGCAATGATATCAGCAACCGGCATTGTAGCTGACTAATACTCATAAACGGAGGATGCGGAGGATGGATAATATCACCTTTCGGTTTGCGCTAAGGCAGGATGTACCGCTGATTTTGTCTTTTATTAAAGAACTGGCAAGCTATGAAAATATGATAGACAAGGTGGTCGCAACGCAAGAACTGCTGGAAAATTGGATATTTGAGAGGAAAATTGCAGAGGTCTTTTTTGCGGTGGAGGATGGCAAAGAAATTGGCTTTGCGCTGTATTTTCACAGCTTTTCTACTTTTTTAGGGCAGGGCGGAATGTATTTGGAAGATCTTTATGTACTGCCGGATTGCCGTGGCAGAGGCTGTGGGAGGGCGATTTTGCAAAGACTGGCACAAATCGCAATGGAAAGAGGCTGTAAGCGGCTTGAATGGCAGTGTCTAAAATGGAATGCGCCAAGCATCGCCTTCTATCAGTCGCTTGGCGCCGTGCCCATGGACGAATGGACGGTGTACCGCCTAAGTGAAACTGCACTGTGCGCTTTGGCAAAAGCGGATGGTGCAGAGGATGATGGATAAATTGTGGTTGTGCGATCGGCATTTTTCCCGATGATCATAGTAAAAATATAAAGGGGTTAATAGAATGAAATTAAATTTTGGTATTATTTCAATCACAATTGTGGCATGCATGCTACTGTTCTTACTGCCTGTTGTAGGACAAGGGCCGGTTGATATTGCCCAAACCACCGGTACGATAGATGGCACTGTTGTTGTTAAATATATCTGTCCGGTTGTATCATATCCGGAGGATAAAAGCTTTGAGCAGCAGATGAATGAAACGCTACTCAAATTGGTCAGTGATAATCCCAAGGCGCAGGAAGATTCTGTAGAGTGGGGCGGCGGCGAGGAAGTGAGAAATTATGAGGTCACTGCAAATAATGGGCAGTTTCTCGCTTTCCACTTCACCTATGCATATCGTCCGACAGGAGCAGGAAGTATATATATCAACCACAAAAATATTTTTTTTGATATGCAAAACAAAAGACGTGCAGCACTATTTGATATTCTGCAGGATACCGATGAATGCAAACAATATATCTATACGCAGGTCAGCTTGCAGCTGGGAATTAGTTGGTACAAGGAAGACGGATCGGGGATTGACTTCGAGAATGTTGCGTTGGTTGATGAAGGCATTTTGATTACATACGAAAAGTATTCAATAGACGGTGCATCCCATGTTCTGCGCATTGCAATGCCCAAAAAGTTTTATCGGCAAGAATATAGCAGCGGTTCGGCAGTGGAGACGGAGGTGCAGGTTCTTATTGATGATCAAAAGGTTCACTTTGATCAGGCACCGGTGATAGAAAATGGAAGAACGCTCGTTCCAATGCGTGCAATTTTTGAAGCAATGGGCGCTGTAGTTGCATGGGATGAGCAAACAAAGACGGCAAGAGCCCACCGATGGACCACAACGATTTCTGTGCAAATTGACAATGCAATCATGAATAAAAATGGTGCAGATATTGTATTGGACGTGCCTCCTCAGATCAAAAATGACAGAACGCTGGTGCCTGTACGTGCAGTGGCCGAAGCGTTTGGGGCCGGCGTTCGTTGGGATGATCAAATCAAGGGAGTAATCATTACAACAAATCGAAAAACAGACCCTGAATTTTACAATAAGCTTGCGCAGGATACGGAGCTGAATTTTTTACTTAGCAAGGTTAATCAATCGCTTTTATATCCAATGAAAATGAGTGTCCCTGATTTTGAGAATATACAAGATGTCCCAGCAAGCAACTTAATTGGAATGGGTATTCTTTTGGGCGGCAATAGCAAGACGCAAATTGATGAAGCACTTTTAAGGTATTTTAATTATCGTGGGTTGCAGCATCAAAGCATAGATAGATGGATACTGAAAGGTGACACGTATGAAATGCCGGCCTTTGGTGTGGAAAGCGAAATAGAATATGCTATACAATCCACCCAGCAAAGTGGGCAAACACTTTGTGTTACTCTGGAATACTTGGAATATGAGGATTCAGAGGGCGTTCATTCTACATATCAAGATTTTGCAAGCAAGCATGAAGCATGGACTAAGCAGACGGATAAAAGAATGCTTGATTATGGGCGTTATAATTTGATTTTGGGAATGAGGGAGGATGCCGCTCGTGGCAAGTACTATGTTCTTGGAAAACAAACAATTAAGTAGTACATGAATGCATCCAAAACCATTTCTTAGGAAATGGATGGTGCAACCCATATAGAAAATGTACGTATGTGATGGTATGATACAAATAAATATGTTAAAACATATATTAAAGAAAAAAGGAGCTGATCTAAATGAAACAATTATGTAAATTGGAGATTGTTCGGTTAGGGGAGGTGCTTGCGGCATAATGACATTCCGCCCTCCCCGAGTGGTGTAATAACAAAATGGGAGGAAAATGAAGTTGAGTAAAATAAATTTATATGATATAGGACTTACTGAAAGAAATTATCAAGAAGCATCAGTATATGCAGACAATTTGTTTTTAGCAAGAGTCTCTATCCAGCATAAGGATATGTATCTTGTGATAAGCGAAAATGGGGATATGCATGCAGAGGTTTCGGGAAAACTGATGCACAAAGCGGCGGGCAATGCAGATTTTCCTGCCGTGGGAGACTGGGTCTTGGTAGATCGCAAGGACGATACCTTGGGAAACGCAATCATCCATCATGTTCTTTCGCTGAAAAGCTGTTTTATGCGCCAGGTGGCAGGCAAAACTAGTGAAGGCCAGGTTGTATCTGCGAACATAGATATTGTTTTTATCTGTATGTCCATGAATCAGGACTATAATCTTAGGCGTTTAGAACGCTATCTGTCCATCGCCTGGGACAGCATGGCAACGCCTGTCATTGTGCTTACAAAGGCGGATTTGTGTGAAGATATCATGGCAAAACAGATTGAGATTGAATCCATTGCACCCGGCACAGATGTCGTGATTACATCTTCTATGAATGAAAAGGGATATGAGCATCTTAGAAGCTACGTTGCAAAAGGGAAAACAATCGCATTTATCGGTTCATCAGGAGTTGGAAAGTCAACGCTGATTAATCGGCTCATGGGAGTAGATGTACTTGCAACAAATGAAATAAGAGCGGATGACAAGGGAAGACACACAACCACGCACAGAGAATTGTTGATTCTGCCAAGTGGTGGCCTTGTCATTGATACTCCCGGGATGAGAGAGCTGCAAATACTTGGAGCGGATTTGTCAAAATCTTTTGCGGATATTGATGAGATATCCTTGGGGTGCCATTATCGTGATTGTACCCATGTGGCAGAACCAAAATGCGCTGTTCAAAGGGCGATTGAAAATGGTGCATTATCCAAAGAACGCCTAGAAAGTTACAAAAAGCTTCAAAAGGAACTGGTTTTCGAGGAGAGAAAAATCACAATGACCTCTGCTCAGGCGCAAAAACAAAAAATGATAGATATGATGGGTTCGCTTGGTGCGCAGAAGGAAGCGAAAAAAAATAGTAAAAAGCTCAGATGAAGTCTATTGAGGGACGGCTGAATTTTATCGTCTAAAATTTTTTTAAAAAAACACTTGCATTTTTTGACGATATGTGATAGAATATCTTCATAGCAAAGGCGCTGATGGCAAAACCATCAGCGCCCTTTATGTTATACTACGTTATCACATACTATTGCGCATATGTATGATATGGCGTATTATACTCAGTATTTTGCAAAAATGTAATTTGGTATGGCTACCAAATGATTGCAGTATATTTGATTTTGGCGAAAGCCTTTGTGACCATACTGCAATTGATAGAATAAAAGACAATGGCGTCTGAGTTATGCTTAATGCATATATTCAGATGCCATTTGTTACGTAGGAGGTAATGAAATGAGTTCAAGTATTAATTTTGCAGACGTTTCCTTTGTTTTTTTGGGTACGGTGTTGGTGATGCTCATGACGCCGGGACTTGCACTTTTTTATGGCGGTATGGTGAGAAGTAAAAACGTACTTAGCACGACGATGCACAGCTATAGTGTGATGTTTATTGTTTCGTTGCAGTGGATACTGATTGGTTACTCGCTTGCATTTGGCACAAGTGTTGTTGGCTTTATTGGTGATTTGCGCTATATGTTTTTAAATGGCGTAGGAATGGACCCCAATCCGGTGTATGCCGCAACCATTCCGCAGAATTTATTTATGATGTTCCAAATGATGTTTGCCATCATCACACCGGCGCTAATCTCGGGAGCATTTGCAGAAAGAATAAAATTTTCTTCCTTTTTGGTGTTCATTGTCCTCTGGATATTCCTCGTCTATGATCCGGTTGCAAACTGGGTATGGGGCGATGGCGGTTGGCTTAAAAAATTAGGAGCACTAGATTTTGCAGGCGGGAACGTTGTGCATATTACATCGGGTGTATCCGGCCTTGTTATTGCTTTGTTTCTTGGCAAACGTAAAAACGTCGGCAGAATTGCACCTCATCAAATTCCAATGACTGTCTTGGGAGCAGGGATTTTGTGGTTCGGTTGGTTCGGTTTTAACGCTTGCAGTGCGCTGACCTTAACTGATGGGGTTGGAATGATTGCTTTTATCACAACAAACACAGCAGCAGCGGCCGCAGCCATTGCGTGGATTACTTGTGAGTGGTTTAAAACCGGAAAACCAACAATGCTTGGCGCTGCATCCGGTTTGGTAGCAGGACTTGTATCCATTACACCCGGAGCAGGCTTTGTAAGCCCAATGTCCGCATTGCTTATCGGTCTTGCGGGAGGTGCGATTTGCTACTTTGGCGTTACAAGCTTGAAGCGTAAATTTGGATATGATGATGCCTTAGATGCGTTCGGATGCCATGGTATTGGCGGCACATGGGGTGGCATTGCAACAGGACTATTTGCGGATAAATCCATTAACGCCTTGGTTGGCTCGAACGGGTTTTTCTTCGGCGGCGATCTTCTTGGTAAGCAGTTTATTGCAATTGGAGCTACGTATGCTTACGTGATTATCGTGACTACCATTATTCTTATTATTGTTAAGAAAATGATGGGGCTGCGTTCAAAGGAAGAGGACGAAGATGTTGGACTTGATCTCTCCTATCATGGTGAAAAAGCATATCGGGAAGAAGCAGTGATATAATATATGTATGCCACAAGCGCATAGTTACAAGCATATAAAAGGAGGATAAATATGGAAAAGACAATCTCGAAGATTGATATCATTACGCGTCCTAATAAATTTGATGAATTAAAGGCGGCTCTGTCGAATATTGGGATTACCGGCATGACGGTCAGCCAAGTGTTAGGATGCGGCATGCAAAAAGGTGCTACGGAATTCTATCGCGGAACACAGTTAGATATGAATCTTTTGCCAAAGATTCGCATTGAAATTGTTGTATGTGAGGTGCCGGTAAAAGTGGTAATCGATACAGCAAAAAAGGTACTATATACGGGCAAAATAGGCGATGGTAAAATTTTTGTCTATCCGGTAAGCAATGTATATCGGGTTAGGACAGATGAAGAGGGATGGGACGCGTTGCAGGATAAATAATATGAGTTGATATATTTATTCACGTACACGAAACGAAAGGCAGATGGCATTTATCGCCAATAAAACGCCAATTTTACCAGTTTTGAAGTAAAAAAAGAAAGAATGCTCATTGAAGGAGATGCTTCCTTTACATGGGCGTTCTTTTTTCTTTATGTGCTTTAAGCCATGAGCGGATGCATATAAACCATATCATTCGCAATGAAAATATATTTGTAAGGTTTGCAACCTTGTGAGTGTTAAAAATAAAAAATATGACAAACTTTTTGTGCAAGAGACACAAAGTTTAGAATTAATAATTGACAATATAGCGGTTGTATGATATTATTTTTTGGAAAACGACTTGCAAAGTGGAACACCTGCAAATTGACTGTTTCACTTTGATGGGATCATTATCCACAATGATGTGTATTGTAATTTGGGTTTTTATCAGTTTCTTTTCAGATAATGGGGTCTGTTTTTTATGCAAAGCATTATCAAATGATTTAGGAGAGATGACGATGAACCTGAAAATACCGTATGCAAAGAGAATTCTTATTCTCGTAGTATCCCTTGTGCTCTTATCTGCCACCGCTTTTGCCGAGGAAGTAAACAAAATTGACACGGGGGACACCGCGTTTGTTTTTCTATGTGCAGCACTCGTTATGTTTATGTTGCCCGGTCTCTATTTATTATATGCCGGCATGGTGCGCTCAAAAAATGTACTTAATATCATTATGCAATCCTTCATTGTACTGGCCATTGTATCGGTGCAGTGGGTATTGTTTGGATACACATTGGCATTTGGGCCGGATATCGGAGGCGTTATCGGTTCGCTAAAATGGATGGGGTTACATGGCGTTGGACTACTCATCAATCCCGATTATGCGGCCACAATACCGCATCAGGCGTTTATCATATTTCAAATGATGTTCGCCATCATTACCGTGGCATTGATTTCAGGCTCTGTTGCGGAAAGAATGAGATTCAGCGCATTTTTTATATTTGCTTGTTTGTGGACAACACTGATATACGACCCGCTTGCACACTGGGTATGGGGCAGTGGCGGTTGGCTCGCAAAGCTTGGAGTATTAGATTTTTCGGGTGGATTTGCGGTTGAAATATGCTCCGGTGTTGCAGGGCTTGTGATGTGCCTCGTTATCGGCAAACGCAAAGGATATGGAAAAGTTGCATTTCTGCCTCACAATTTGGTGCTAACTGTTTTGGGAGTGGGCATTTTATGGTTTGGGTGGTTTGGGTTTAATGCAGGCAGTGCGCTATCTGCAAACGCAACGGCTGTCAATGCCTTTCTCACAACCAACACGGCAGCCGGTATGGCAACGCTTTCCTGGGTGCTCATTGAATGGGTTGTGCAAAAGAAACCCACTTTGCTAGGTGCTGCCAGCGGAAGCCTTGCGGGGCTTGTGGCAATCACTCCTGCTTGTGGATATGTGGAGCCGCTGGGGTCCTTGGCAATCGGAGCTGTTGCAGGCGTTATATCGTATTATGGAATTGCTGCTTTAAAGAAAAAGCTGAAATATGATGATACACTGGATGTATTTGGTATACATGGGCTAAGTGGAACTTGGGGGTGCATTGCAATCGGTCTGTTTGCGACCACGAAGGTAAATCCAAAGGGAGCGGATGGTTTGTTTTATGGCAATGCCGATCAACTATTTATTCAACTCACAGGAGTTATAGCAACTTATATTTTTGTAGGTGTTGGCACATATTTATTATTAAAGCTTGTTGGATTATTTACTTCTCTACGTGTTTCCGAGGAGCAAGAAGATGATGGTATGGACATTTCAGAACTGGGTGAAAATGCATATAACGATACAGAAGGCGGCATGATCGGGACCCTTGTTAGCAAGAAATGATGCAGGGCATTTGCCACGTCATTAGCATTACTGCCGCTTGTATAATCATATGATATAAAATGATGAATATATGGGGTGTGTATGATGAAAAAAGTAGAAGTGATTGTTAATCCATTGAAAATGGACGATTTGAAGGAAGCATTAATTAGTTTTGGCGTAAATGGAATGACGATTTATAACGTGAACGGTTGCGGCATGCAAAAGGGACATACAGAGGTGTATAGAGGAGAAATATTTCGCGTTAATCTGCTCCATAAAATCAAGTTTGAATTGGTTATAAAGGACGAGCTACTTGAGGATATCTTAGCACTCATCGAGAAGACGGTACGAACCGGTAAGGTAGGCGACGGAAAAATATTTGTTACCAATATAGAAACTGCTATTCGTATCCGTACCGGCGAGAGAGGCAATGTGGTACTGTGATAAGTGTAGCCATAGCATGCCAAGGAGCATCACCTCAAAAGGGTATCTGTAGCAGAGTGTTTATGAACACATCCGTGCGAAGAGGTCACCTTGGATAATGCAAAAGGGCGAAAGACTGCAACAAGGCATTTGGATTGTCGAAAAAACAAAAGAATTTTTAGGAAACAGAGGCGCTCATCGCCTCTGTTTTCATTATGCATAATCCACTTAAGGATTATTTAAAAATTCAAAAAAATCCTATTCCACTTAAATAAATTTTTTCAAATTGTGCTTACATTCCTAATTTATTATGATAGAATTGCAATAAAGACATCGAACTTCACTGGGCAATTTGAAGATAGCAGCAACTGATAATAACGAATGAGAAAGAAGGGGTTATAGTGAAAAGATTTTTATCTTTGGCATTGACAATTATCTTTCTGTGTATGACTGCAATGATACCGGTAAATGCTGTAGGCACAATGAAAGAGGAAGCCAAAAAATTAGTCGAAGATTATATTGACAAATATCAAAGTTATGAATTCGGCAAGGTAGTTTCCATTGGGGACAAAACCACTTTTTCAAATGCGATAGACAAAATTGATGTAGTATATGACACAAGCATCAAGGCAAATGCTCAATATTGTCCTGAGAAGCGATTGGATGTAGCTGGTCTTACTTTTTCTTCAGCAACAATTAAAATAAAAGCAGATTTAACAAAAGGTGAAGGCGGGGCAACAATTGATAATACGATTTGGCACGAAACGATTCATGCCATAGAGGATAATAATGGTGATTTTGATGTGGAGGGGAAGTCTGGCAATCGTGACTATGATGAAAGAAACATTGAGTATATGGAAGTAGTTGTGAGATCACTTGATAAGTTAAGAGAGGTGGAAGGCTACGCAAAGAAAGGC